>JABWAT010000011.1 GCA_013360915.1 Bacteroidota bacterium | reverse complement strand
GAAACGCACGATCGCCCCCATCCCGCTTACCAGATATTTTGATGCGCAGGGTACTGTGAAGACAGAAAACCATGAGTGATTCACAAAATATCTGAAAGCAGCGATCCTTGCCACCCACACCGCCCGCCGATGCCGGTGGCCACCCGCCAATACAAAAGTTCTGTGTTTTATTGTATGTTTTGCCGCCTTCAGTCCGTTGGCGTAGAAAACAAACGAAGGACCGATCAGAAGCCGGCGCTGTCTGAGTCCCGATTTATCGGGACGAGTTCGGCGGCTTCCGGGCCTGAGTGTGGTTTTTAGCCGTAAACGGACTGGGCGGCTTGGCATTTTGGTGACTTTTGGGCAGTCAAAAGTTACCCTGCGGAGCAACCCAAGCTGGCTGGTTTCTACAGACGTTGCTGAAAAGACAGGATACCCTCAGCCACCGGATCCGGCACCATGCCCCATCGGCATCCAATCTTTACCCCTTCCCCGGATTAAAGTTGGGTTAAACGAAAGTGGGACCGGTTCCACAAGCGGTAAAAATTTTGTAAATTCCGGTTTGCACATTCAAACAAAGGAAGACCCATGGCTAACATTAAAACCAAAAAAGGTGTGATTGGCATTTTAACCGGTGGTGGAGACGTCCCCGGCCTGAATCCGGCCATCCGTGCAGTGACCATCCGTGCGATCCGTGAAGGATTTCAGGTGGTTGGTATCCGCAAAGGATGGGAAGGAATGATCACCCTCGACAGAAGTAAAAAACTTGAAGAACAGGATGACTGTATTGTTCTGACCGAACAGATTGTAAACAAAATCGGCCGTACCGGCGGTACCTTCCTTCATACATCCAGAACCCGCCCCGACAAGGTAAAACTGGATAAGGTTCCTGCTTTATATAAGGACACCTACAAGGACGAGATGAACGACCTGACCGGTGAAGTGATGAAAAACATCGATTACCTCGGGCTGGATTATCTCATTCCGATCGGTGGTGATGATACCCTCAGTTATGGCGTTCACATGCACAAACAGGGTATGAAAGTCATTGCCATCCCCAAAACCATGGATAACGACGTCCCTGGCACCGACTATTGTATCGGATTCGGAACCTGTCTGACCCGTACCATCGAATTGGCTCATGAACTCCGTACACCGGCTGGTTCGCATGAGCGTTTTCTGGTGATTGAAGTATTTGGCCGGTATGCTGGTTTCACGGCCCTGCTGCCCACCATGGCAGGAGCTGCCAACCGGTGCGTGATTCCTGAGCATGATTTTGATATTGAAAAATTAACCGAACTGATGGTTAAAGACCGCAACGACAATCCGTCGAAATATTCGGTTCTGCTTGTGTCGGAAGGTGCAGTTCCCAAAGGCGGCGGCATGATGTTCGAAGGTGAAGAAGCCGATGCTTACGGACATAAGAAACTGGGCGGAATCGGAGACTACGTTTCTGAACAGATTAAAAATGTTTCCAAGAAGTTCAACAATGGCAAAAAGATCGAAGTGATCAACCAGCGGATGGGATACCTCGTTCGTTCGGGAGCACCCGATGCCCTCGATTCCATCGTACCGATGGCGTATGGAAACCTGGCACTCGACCTGATTCTGAAAGGCACCACCGGACGTCTGGTGGCTCTGCGTAACGGACGCTATGACAACATCCCTGTTGAAGTGGTGACTTCTTACAAGAAGAAGGTTGATGTGAACAAGTTCTACGACACCAGCCGTTACCGGCCGAAATATGAGCACTTCGAGGATAAACCTCAGCTCATCATGACGAGCGATTACTGAGAAAAAGCCCGGCACCCGCCGGGCTTTTTTATTTAAGGCCCGGGGAAATCCCTGCTTATTACGCAATTGCTGCTTTCCCACTTCTGTGAACATTGCCCATTCTAACCAGATAATCGGAAAGCCTACCTTGGAGTACTTACGGAAGTACTCTGCTGGGCAAGAACTGAACCTTTAACATTTTTTTAATGTAAGTAAATTAGCATTTTCTTATATTGTGTTAGCCCCTGGAGTGAGGGGGTAAAATTAGATGATTAGTTAGAAAAGTAGTTCCTATAAACTAGAAAGGTAACATATGTTCAAGAACAAATTAACCACCACATCCTTGATTCTTCTAATTGTTCTTCTATTAAGTGGTTGCGCTCAGAGAATAGGGGATTTCACTGTAATATCAACAAAGAATTATGAGGCCTCAAAAAAATACACTAAGGTAGGTCGTTTTACCGGGAAGGACGAAGTATTTTACTTTATCATTCCATTTGGAATTCCAAATATTAAAAATGCAGTAGACAAGGCAATAGAAGCCGGTAATGGTACATACTTGACTGATGCAGTTTTAGAAGAAACTTCCAATTTATTCATGATTGGTTATAAAATAACCGGTGATGTTTGGGCACCCGCAACACTTGGAAGCATTGAGAATGGTAATGTTGAATTGCTTACATTAGAAGAATTGCAGAAAAGAAACGTACGAATTAAATAAAAAAAAAGAACAGCCATGCTATTTATTCATGGCTGTTCTTTTTCCAACACGACAATCAATTTCAGGCTGATCTATAGAATAGATAGCATGAAACATAGTTTTGTTTTCGTTCAAATAAATTGTAATTATTATTTGTGTTCTTGGTCCGATTAAAATATTCATTATAAAATTCACAAGGAGAAATTATGTTTAGAATTATTGCTTTTCTTATTTCGTTTTTCGCATTGGCAACTTCACTGAACGCACAAGCATTGCGAGATATAGTAACATTGAAAAATGGTTCTAAAATAAAGGGGAGAGTTGTCAGTGAAAATAACGCTTCGTCACTGAAAATAGTGACAACAGATGGTAGTGAGCTCGTGTATTCAATTGAGGAAGTGTTAAGGATAGAAAAATATATTGACCCTGATATTGCAGTAGAAACTATTGATTCTTCCTATTCATCAATTGGCGTAACATTTGGCACACCTACTGGATTAAATGTAAATTCATCGCATTGGTTTGGACGAGTTGGTTTACATATATCCGGAATGAGCTACAGGGCAAAAATTAGCGGTACAGAACTTGGCATCAATTATAAGTTGTCGGATAACTCATTTCGTTCACATTCTGTTGGTCTAAATTATTCTTCTCTGCTTTCAGTAAATGCAAAATGGACTGGTTTTGGTATACACTATCAGTATATATATAAAGCATTTGTAGTCAAGCCGGGTATTCAATTCGGTTCAGGTACGTTTACAAGCCCACAAATTATATTAGAGTTGGGTTATATAAATCGACTTTTTGTTTTCTAACTATCGCCTTACTCTTAACCTGCCATCATTTCCTTCTGTAGGTCCGGGTGGGAAGATAGATTGGCGCGTAAAGGTTCTGGGTTTGTGGTTTGGAGAAAGTGCAATTGCAGGCTGTGACGCATAAACCAGATTTTAGCCAACAACTGGCCATGGTAAAAATTATTCAGGAAATTCCCATCTCGAGTGCTCCTATCGGGCTCCTGATGATTGCGGACCCTTCGGAGTCCAGGATTCGTTCGTATCTGCCAATGTCAAAGTGTTTCACTATCTCTGCGGGTGATGAGATTCTTGGGGCATGTGTCGTCAGGCCGAATGGTGATGGCTCGCATGAGTTGATGAGTATTGCAGTACTGCCTGCGCACCAGAACTCCGGTCTTGGGACCGTTTTATTGAAATGGGTCATTGAACACTTCAGAGCAATCGGTGCGACAGAACTGTTAGTCGGAACTGGCACTTTTGGTTATCAACTGGCCTTCTACCAACGTCAGGGTTTTCGTGTCGCTACCATTGAGCGGGACTATTTCATCAAAAATTATCCAGAACCTATATTTGAAAATGGGATACAACTGTTTGACATGCTTATTCTCAAACTGGTGTATCGCGACCCTTTTTCCTAACCATTACAAGCCAACAGAAACCTCAAGGCCAGGAATTTCAACAGCATCAACCTCTGCATGATCCTTTTACGCTTGGCCGGGGTATGCTATACATGACAAGTCAACACCAATGAGCAGTTCCCATAGCAGCAAGTATCCAACAGACCGTGCACCGGCTTCCGTTGTCCGCGAGGACACGATTGAATACGGTTTCATCGGCACGCTTCAGAGTCTGAAATACGAGTACCGTCCCGACATCCGGGACCGCGCTTCGCTGGAGAAAAACTTCCGGGAAAAGTTTGAAGCCCTGAACCGCGTTCATCTTACGGATGCGGAATTTGCCCGTCTGCTGGATGAAATCGTTACGCCGGATGTTTACGCTGCATCAAAGACGCTACGCAGCATCAACGCCTTCACCCGTGAGGACGGCACGCCGCTGAACTATTCCCTGGTCAACCTCAAGGACTGGTGTAAAAACCACTTCGAAGTCATCAACCAGCTCCGGATTAACACGGACCACAGTCATCACCGGTATGATGTTATCCTGCTGATTAACGGAGTGCCTTGTGTGCAGATTGAACTGAAGACCCTCGGCATCAATCCCCGTCGGGCGATGGAGCAGATCGTTGACTACAAAAACGACCCCGGTAACGGCTACACCCGCACCCTGCTCTGCTTTATGCAGCTGTTCATCGTAAGCAATCGGGACCGCACGTATTACTTTGCCAACAACAACACCCGCCACTTCGCCTTCAATGCCGACGAGCGTTTTCTGCCGGTTTATGAGTTTGCCAACGAGAGCAACGCGAAGATCACGCATATCGACGATTTTGCCGGAGCCTTTCTGAAGAAGTGCGACCTCGGACGTACCATCAGCCGCTACATGGTGCTGCTCGCCGGAGAGCAGAAGCTCATGATCATGCGGCCCTATCAGGTCTATGCCGTGCAGCACCTGGTCAAGTGCATCGATGAGGACAACGGCAACGGATTCATCTGGCACACCACGGGAAGCGGCAAGACGCTCACCTCCTTTAAGGCTTCCACCCTGCTGAAGGAGAACGACCACATTCATAAATGTGTGTTTGTGGTGGACCGCAAAGACCTCGACCGCCAGACGCGGGAAGAGTTTAACCGCTTTCAGGAAGGCTGCGTGGAAGAAAACACGAACACGGCGGCGCTGGTACGCAGGCTGCTTTCTGAAGACTATGCCGACAAAGTAATTGTTACCACGATTCAAAAACTCGGACTCGCGCTGGATGAAGGCGGCGTGCGGAATAAACAGCGGAGTAAAAACGGCCAGACGACGTACAAGGAACAGCTCGAAACCTTGCAGGATAAACGCATCGTCTTCATTTTCGACGAATGCCACCGTTCCCAGTTCGGAGAGAACCACAAGGCCATTAAAGCGTTTTTCCCAAAGGCCCAGCTTTTCGGATTTACAGGCACGCCTATTTTTGAAGCCAACGCGTCGTTCCAGAAGATTGAAGACGAGCAGGCTTCCATGCGCACCACGGCGGATCTGTTCCAGAAGCAGCTCCACGCCTACACCATCACGCACGCCATTGAGGATGGAAACGTCCTCCGCTTCCACATTGATTATTTCAAGCCGGAAGGGAAAAACACGCCCAAGCCCGGCGAAGCCCTCGCCAAGAAAGCAGTAATCGAAGCCATTCTCGCCAAACACGATGCCGCCACCGGCGGACGACGTTTTAATGCCATCCTCGCCACGGCATCCATCAATGACGCGATTGAATACCACGCGCTGTTCAAGACCATGCAGGCGGAGAAAGCAGCAACCGATCCCGATTTCAAGCCGTTGAATATTGCCTGTGTGTTCTCGCCGCCATCCCAGCTTGCAGAGAATGCGGAAGCCCGAAAAGACATTGAGCAGCTTTCGGGTGATCTGCCGCAGGAGCAGGAAGACAACAAGGTGGAACCGGAGAAGAAAAAGCAGGCGCTGGAGGCCATCGTTGCGGATTACAACGCCCGTTACGGCACCAATCACCGCCTGAGCGAGTTTGATCTGTACTACCAGGATGTGCAGAAGCGCATCAAAGATCAGCAGTGGCCGAATGCCGATTATCCCGCCTCGAAAAAGATCGACATCACCATCGTGGTGGATATGCTGCTCACCGGCTTTGATTCGAAGTTTCTGAATACGCTGTATGTGGATAAAAACCTCAGGCACCACGGGTTAATCCAGGCGTTTTCGCGCACGAACCGGATACTCAACGGAACCAAGCCTTACGGCCATATCCTTGACTTCCGGCAGCAGCAGGATGCGGTGGACGCTGCCATTGCCCTCTTTTCCGGAGAAAAAACCGGCGGTCAGGCCCGGGAAATCTGGCTGGTGGACAAGGCGCCGGTCGTCATTCAGAAGCTGGAAACCGCCGTGCAGAAACTCCAAAGCTTTATGGAGTCGCAGGGCCTCGACTGTACGCCGTCTGCCGTTGCGAATCTGAAAGGCGATGCCGCAAAAGTCGCCTTCATTGCGCATTTTAAGGAAGTCCAACGGCTTAAAACCCAACTCGACCAATACACCGACCTCACCGACGAAAACAAACAGGCCATACAGGCGGTACTGCCGGAAGAACATCTGCGCGGCTTCAAAGGTCAGTACCTGGAAACCGCCCGGAAGCTCAAGGAGCAGCAGGGCAAGACCGGAAGCAAGGAAGGCGAACCGGTTGACTCCGTTGATCAGCTTGATTTCGAGTTCGTGCTTTTCGCATCCGCCGTGATTGATTACGACTACATCATGGGCCTCATTGCGAAGTTTTCAGAAAAAGAACCCGGCAAGTCGAAGATGACCCGCGAGGAACTGATCGGACTCATCAGCGCCGATGCCAAGTTTATGAACGAGCGCGACGACATTGCCGAATACATCGGCACGCTAAAGGCAGGCGAAGGCCTTAGCGAAACCGCCATCCGCGAAGGTTACACCCGCTTTAAGACCGGGAAGAACGCCCGGGAACTCGCCGGCATTGCCGAAAAACACGGTCTGACCAAAGAGGCCCTGCAAGCCTTTGTGGATGGCGTGCTGGACCGCATGATCTTTGATGGAGAAAAGCTCAGCGACCTGATGGCACCGCTTGATCTTGGCTGGAAAGCCCGTACCCAGGCTGAATTGGCATTAATGAAGGACCTTTACCCGCTACTAACCAAACGCGCCGGTGGCCGCGACATTTCAGGACTCAGGGCCTATGAGCAGTAAAAAAACGCCGCCGCCTGCCTTTTCGGGCGATTTCGATTCGCTGGTCTCCTCCATTGTGAATATCCATCAGCAGACGCAGCAGTATGCCGCCAAGGCGGTTAATGTGGCCCTGACCCTGCGAAACTGGCTCATCGGGTACCGTATTGTGGAATTTGAGCAGCAAGGAAACAATCGGGCCGCTTATGGGGAAAAGCTTTTGCCCATATTGGCCGAAAAACTATCTGCTGCCGGGCTAAAGCGGGTGGACGCCCGTGAATTGCGTCGTTTCAGACTCCTTTATGAGGTGTATCCGCAAATTCGGGAGACAGTGACTCCCGAATTGCTTGCCATTGCAGGTCTTCCAAACGTGCCTTCGAACCCCACATCACCAAAACGGGAGACAGCGTCTCCCGAATCGCACATGGTGGAGACAGCGTCTCCACCATTGCTCACGCGGCTTTCCTTCTCCCATCTCACGGAACTGAGTAACCTCGCCGACGATACCCAGCGCCGGTTCTACGAAATCGAGTGCATCCGCGGCAACTGGTCGGTCCGTGAATTGCGCCGCCAGATCAACAGCCTTTATTACCAGCGCAGCGGTCTCTCCAGAGATAAAGAGAAACTTTCCAGCATCGCCAACGCCAAGGCGGAGACCCTCCAGCCGGCTCACATCATCCGCGACCCTTACATCTTCGAGTTCCTCGGACTCCGTTCCCGCGATGTCATGGCGGAATCGGATTTGGAGGACGCCTTGCTGGATCGCCTTCAGGATTTTCTCCTTGAACTGGGTCACGGCTTTTGTTTTGAAGCCCGGCAAAAGCGCATCCTCATTGGTGACGACCATTTTTTTATCGACCTGGTTTTTTACCACCGCATCCTGAAATGCAACATTCTGGTTGAACTCAAAACCGATGCTTTCCGTCACGAACATCTGGGCCAGCTCAACACCTACGTCGCCTATTACAAAAAACACCAGATGACGGACGGAGACCAGCCGCCGATCGGCATACTCCTATGTACGCAAAAGAATGACGCACTGGTCGAGTTTGCCCTCGGCGACTTAAGCAATCAGATTTTTGTATCCCGCTACGCCATCGAATTACCCGGAAAAGAGGAAATGGAACGTTTTATGGAAGAACTCCGTAAAGAGGTAGGCCCGTGAAAACCCAAAACCTACCACAACCGTTGACTTCGCCCAATTCCGGTGCTAACCGGGAAATGTGGGATTCCGGTGACCATAACGCGGCGGGGGTTGAAAGATGAGTAGCAAGGCTAAGACCACCGATACAAACGAAGAGGGAAAGCCCGCGCTGGTGCCGAAGCTGAGGTTTCCGGAGTTTCGGGATGCATGGGAGAAGAAAGCCCTCGAAACACTTGGCTATTTCACTGGAGGAGGAACACCAAGCAGAGACAAAGCATCCTATTGGACTGGCGATATTCCGTGGATTTCTAGCTCCGACTTGAATGAGGACTCGCTTTCTCAAATCAACATATCCCGCTTTATCACAAAACAGGCAGTTCAAGAATCGGCGACAAAGATATTACCTGCGAAAAGCATTCTCCTTGTTTCAAGGGTGGGTGTTGGAAAGCTCGCAGTTTCAACATTCCCTCTTTGCACGAGTCAAGACTTCACGAATTTCACAACTACCGATGCAGAGACGTTGACGTTGTTCTTAGCTTATTTGTTGAAGTCTAATAAAGAGACTCTGCTGTCTTTCAATCAAGGAACATCTATCAAAGGCTTCACTAAAGACAATATCGCCTCGCTTTGCTTAGGTTTCCCATCCCTCCCCGAACAACAAAAAATCGCCGATTGCCTGAGTTCGCTGGACGAGCTGATTGCCGCCCAAGCCCGGAAAGTGAACGCGCTCAAAACCCATAAAAAAGGCCTGATGCAGCAGCTTTTCCCCCGCGAAGGCGAAACCGTGCCAAGACTGCGCTTTCCGGAGTTTCAGGATGATGGGGAGTGGGAGATGAAGCCTCTTGGTAGCATTGCGTCATTTTCTTCAGGGGGGACACCATCGAAAGACAATCCAGAGTATTGGAATGGAACTATTCCGTGGGTCAGTGCTTCGTCGATGTATGATCTTGTAGTCGAAAAGGCTGACCATTACGTGGCGCCGCTTGCTATTGGCAACGGTACTCGAATCGCTAAGAAGGGATCAATTTTGATTCTTGTTCGCGGGAGCATGCTGTTTAAGCGCGTACCTATTTGCGTTGCTGGAATTGACGTGGCGTTCAATCAAGATGTTAAAGCGCTTGACTTGGATAGTTCTATTAAAACCGGATTTCTTCTTTACCAGCTTTTAGCTTTTCAATCCCGTTTCTCAATCAACGAAACTGGAATCGGTGCTGGAAAGATTGAACTTGATCATCTTAAAGAGTTTGTGTTGTTCTTCCCCAACGCGACTGAACAACAACGAATCGCGGATTGCCTGAGCAAACTAGACGAATTTATCACCGCCGAAACCCAAAAGATGGACGCTCTCAAGACGCACAAAAAAGGGCTTATGCAGGGGTTGTTTCCTTCTACAAACACACAGACTGGAATACAATAAAAATGAAAATCAAAGAAATCACCGTTAAAAATTTTCGACTTCTCGAGGACGTTACGATTTGTCTCGAGAACGATACGACGCTCATCGTTGGGCGTAACAATAGCGGCAAAACATCACTTACTGAGTTATTCCGGCGCCTATTGGCAGAAAGCGCCCCAAAATTCCGCCTTGAAGATTTCTCACTAGGAATGCACGAGAAGTTTTGGGAAGCACGGGAGCTTTTCAGAAATAGCGAAGAAGACGCAGTGGTTAGGGAACGACTGCCTGCGATTTCAGTTTCGCTCTTAATTGACTATTCGGGAGATATAGATTTTGGAACTCTTTCCGAATTTATCGTTGATATCAACGAGACATGTACAACAGCAAAAGTTCAAGTCATCTATGAGGTTGCCTCTGGCAAGATCAAAAATTTTTTTGCCGATCTTAGCAACGATCGTCTGGCCTTTTTTCGTGAACTTCGCGACAGAGTTCCTAAGCTTTTTGAGGCTAGGATTGAAGCTCAAGACCCGAACGATCCAACCAATACAAAGGTCGTAGACAGCGCTGATTTAAGGGCCGTTTTACAGTTTGGGTTTATTAACGCTCAACGAGCATTAGACGATGCTTCGAATAAAGAAAAGGCGGTTTTGGGAAAGGTTTTCGAGCGAATATTTACTTCCGCTTCTTACGCATCTACGGGTACTGACGACCAGGTACGAGCACGGGAACTGAAAGAAGCCGTCGAAGAAGTCCAGACCGAAATAGACTCAAATTTCAATAGACAGTTACAAGCGCTTGCTCCTACTTTTGAACTGTTTGGGTACCCTGGACTTTCAGATCCCAAACTCCGGACAGAAACGCAATTCGATGTCCAACAGCTACTCTCCAACCATACAACAGTGACTTATGCTGGGCCGATTCCTGAAGGAGTCAATTTACCGGAGTCCTACAATGGACTTGGTCCTAGAAATTTGATTTTCATATTACTCAAGCTCTTTGAACTCTTTCGTGAATTCGCTACTCGGCAGCCACAAGCTGGAGTTCAACTTATTTTCATAGAGGAGCCTGAAGCACACTTGCATCCACAAATGCAGTCGGTTTTCATCCGACAACTCAACAAAATTCGCGCGATGTTTGAGTCAAATTATAATGGTGGGACCACATGGCCCGTGCAATTCGTGTTGACGACCCATTCATCACACATTGCTAATGAAGCATCTTTTAGCGCAATGCGATATTTCCTTACCAAACCGCGTGAGGAAGGCTCTAGCATTCTAAGTACCCGTTCAAAAGATCTTCGCACTGAATTGACTAGTGAAGAGCCAGATAATTTGAAATTTCTCCATCAATATATGACGCTAACCCGCTGCGACTTGTTCTTCGCAGATGCGGCAATCTTGGTAGAAGGCACTTCGGAACGTCTCATTTTACCAAAGGCGATTGAAAAATTCGACATACAAAACGGACGCAATATCGGTGGTAAATACCTTTCAATAATGGAGGTCGGGGGGGCCTATGCTCATCTGTTCTACCATTTGATCGACTTCCTAGAACTCCGAACCCTTGTCATAACCGATCTCGATGCAGTCGAACAAACTACCGCTGATAGTGGCAAGACTCGCTGGACGAAATGCCCCGTTTCCAAAGGGCGCAAATCAAGCAACACTTCGATAAACCGATGGTTTGACCCAAGCGGTGAGAACAGCCCCGCTATCCGGGATTTGTTGTCCAAATCTAGTGCTGATAAGGCTTTTGGGTGCCGTCGAATTGCATTCCAGATTCCTCATCTAGATGGCGGAGCCTGCGGGCGAAGCTTTGAGGACGCTTTCATACTAGCCAATACAGATAAGTTTACTGTTAACGGTTCGACCGTGCAGGAGATGGAAACTCATGCGTGGGATATGTCCCTTGATATCAAAAAGAGTGAATTTGCTCTGAAATATGCGATCAATGAGACGGATTGGGTGATTCCGCGTTATATAGAAGAAGGGCTTCGGTGGCTTGGTCAAATTGATGAAACAACCCTACCATTACCAGCGGATGGCGAGATCCTCCCCGCAGCCGAGGAGCAAGCGGATGTTTGACGTAGCGCTTTTGAATCCAGCAGAGCTTGCTTCACAAAGGGCTCTGGATGAGGTATTCCGGTGTATTCGGGAGAAAAAAAGTTTTAGGCTCGAAGCGGGAGCCGGGGCGGGTAAAACATATTCCCTCGTAAGGGCGCTAAATCTACTAATCGAAGAGAACGGATCTCAGTTTGTACGCCAAAACAAGCGAGTGGCTTGTATTACTTATACCAATGTAGCGACAGCCGAAATTGTGAGACGCACAGACGGCAATCCTATCATCCAAGCGTCAACGATACATTCATTTTGTTGGGATTTGTGCAAAAGTTTCCAATCGGCGCTGCGAACTGAGGTTCTGAATATTCCTCAATTGGCTGAGAAAATTAATGAGGCTGGTGGGATTAGACGGCGACGAATCAATTATGAATTAGGGCATCGGCGGGTCACCGACAACGAGATACTTTTGCATCATGATGATGTCTTAAAGCTTACAGTGGCACTGATGGAGAACCGTAAGTTTCGCAGAATTCTCAGTTCAAGGTTTCCAGTGCTCTTTATTGATGAATATCAGGATACAGACAAAGATTTCGCTGACAGTATAATTCGAAACTTTGTGGAAACTGAGCGCGGGCCACTCATCGGGCTTTTCGGTGACAGTTGGCAGAAAATCTATCCAACTGGCGCTGGCAGTATAGATCATCCAAAACTCCGCGCAATAGGAAAAGAGGCGAATTTTCGATCAGCCCCAGCGATAGTAGATGTTTTGAATCGGATTAGACCTGAGCTCCCCCAACAAGTCAGCAATCCAGCCGCAATTGGTTCTGCTAAAGTATTTCATACCAATAGTTTTGCAGGTCAGCGTCAAACCGGAGGTCACTGGGGGGGGGATCTTCCTGCAACTGATGCACACAACCACCTTGAGGCTTTACGTAGGCAACTGGCAAGCGTAGGTTGGGATTTTTCACCAAAAAACACAAAGATTCTGATGCTGACCCACAATGTCCTAGCATCTGAGCAAAACTACAGTCAGATTCTTGGATCCTTTGATTTTACCGATGGATTAATTAGGAAAGAGGATCCGCATATTGCTTTTTTGGTGGATACGGTAGAACCAGCTTGTGCAGCATTTTGTGCCGGTAGATTTGGTGAGATGTTTGATATTCTTGGAAATAAAGCCGGTAGGCTGACTAACCAGTTAGAAAAGCTTGAATGGGCGCGAGATATGCGTCAACTTATTCAAGTCAGGGAGACCGGGACAATTGGTGAAGTTCTTCAACTCTTAAAGGAAACAAGAAAACCGCAACTCCCAGATTCTGTGCTTAGGACTCAGCAAAAACTTGAATCATCTACTCCAGAGGAGATAGAGAGTTCAGTTACACTTAAGCAGATAAATAGGTTAAAGCTAATTCCATATACCGAATTGATTTCATTGGCGGCTTTCATTAATGACCATACTCCGTTTGCAACAAAACATGGTGTTAAGGGCGCTGAGTTCGAAAACGTCCTCGTAGTTTTTGGCCGGGGATGGAATCACTACAACTGGAGCCAATTTCTTGAGTGGTTTCCTAATCGTTTTCCCGGCGATAAAGAAGCAACCTACCTACGAAATAGAAATCTGTTTTATGTGGCTTGTTCTCGGCCAAAGAATAAATTGGTACTACTATTTACGCAGAGCCTCTCTGTGCCAGCTTTAGAAACGCTCCAAAACTGGTTTGGAGCAGAGAATGTCTCAGAATTCGCGCCGTAATAGACAATTCGTCCCGACCGACTCACATATATATTGAAGACATGACCGCCACCAACCAAAAACAACTGGGTAACACCCTCTGGAGCATCGCCGACCAACTACGCGGAGCAATGGATGCAGACGATTTCCGCGACTACATGCTGTCCTTCCTCTTCTTGCGCTACCTCTCCGATAATTACGAAACGGCGGCAAAAAAAGAACTTGGGCGGGATTACCCCGACGCAGGCGGAGATGCCCGCAAAGTACCGCTGGCTATCTGGTATGCCAACAATGTGGCCGACGTACCGGAGTTCGAGAAGCAGATGCGGCGTAAGGTGCATTACGTCATCCAGCCCCAGCACCTTTGGAACAGCATTGCCAACATGGCCCGTACCCAGAACGCGGAGCTGCTGAACACGCTGCAAGCCGGCTTCAAGTACATCGAAGAAGAATCCTTCGAGAGCACGTTTCAAGGGCTGTTCTCTGAGATTGACCTTGCTTCACCGAAGCTCGGAAAAGCCTACGCAGAGCGCAATGCCAAGCTGTGTGCCATCATCCAGAAAATCGCAGAAGGGCTATCTGAGTTCTCCACCGACATCGATGCCCTCGGCGATGCGTATGAATACCTGATCGGTCAGTTTGCCGCCGGGTCGGGCAAAAAGGCCGGCGAGTTTTATACCCCGCAACAGATTTCCGATATCCTTTCAGCGATTGTTACGCTCGATAGCCAGGAACCCAAAACAGGCCCCAGGAAGCGCCTGGAAAATGTGATGGACTTTGCGTGCGGGTCTGGCTCGTTGCTGCTCAATGTGCGAAAAAAGGTGTCCAAAGCAGGTGGCACCATCGGCAAAATCTACGGTCAGGAAAAGAACATCACCACCTACAACCTGGCCCGCATGAACATGCTGCTGCACGGGGTGAAGGACACCGAGTTCGACATCTTCCACGGCGACACCCTGCTCAACGAATGGGGCATGATGCGCGAAGAAAATCCGGCCAGAAAGCCCAGTTTCGATGCCATTGTAGCCAACCCACCATTCAGCTACCGCTGGGAACCGACCGATGCCCTTGCCGACGATGTGCGTTTTAAGAGTCACGGTCTGGCGCCCAAGTCTGCCGCCGATTTCGCCTTTCTGCTGCACGGCTTCCACTTCCTGAAAGACGAAGGCGTCATGGCCATCATTCTGCCCCACGGCGTGCTGTTCCGTGGCGGAGCCGAAGAACGCATTCGCACCAAGCTGCTCAAAGACGGCCATATCGACACCGTCATCGGTCTGCCAGCCAACCTGTTTTACTCTACCGGCATTCCCGTCTGCATTCTCGTGCTCAAAAAGTGCAAAAAGCCGGACGACGTGCTGTTCATCAATGCCGCCGGGCATTTTGTCAAAGGCAAACGTCAGAACCAACTCGCGCCGGAGCACATTCGCAAAATCGTCGACACCTACCAATACCGCACGGAAGAAGACCGTTACTCCCGTCGTGTACCGATGTCAGAGATCGGGAAAAACGAGTTTAACCTGAACATCTCGCGCTACATCAGCACCGCCGTTGGTGAGGAGGAAATTGACCTTGAGGCAACCAACCGCTCATTGCTTCAGATCGAGCAGGAAATCCGTAAGGCGAAGGACACACACAACGGCTTCCTAAAGGAGCTGGGGTTGGAGTTGTTGCCCTGAGACGGGAATCAGGAACATGACCGAATTCCGCATCCTGTCTCCTGACTCCTGTCTCCTGACTCCTGTCTTCTCACTCATAACGAATCGCTTCGATGGGATCGAGGCGGGTGGCCATCCGGGCCGGGTAAATGGCGGAGAGAACCGCAAGAATGAGGGAGATAGAGGTAACCGCGAGAAAATCGGTCCATTCGACTGCGACCGGGAAGGAATCAATGATAAAGTTTTCGGAATTCGGGATTTTATACCATCCGGTCAGTTGCTGCAGCCAGACCACGCCATAACCCAGCAGTGAGCCCATTCCCACACCCGACAGTCCGACCAGCAAACCCTGATTGAGGAAAATGCGGTAAATCTGTTCACGTGAGCTTCCCATGGACATGAGAATACCGATATCCCGGCGTTTTTCGAGTACGGTCATCATGAGCGTACCGACCACGTTAAAGGCAGCTATCACAATCAGGAGGGTGAGAATGAAATAAGCTCCCCATTTTTCGAACTGCATGATGCTGTACATGTTCCGGCGAAGATCATACCAGGTTCTGATTTCATAATCGGAGCCCAGCCGGGACTGAAGCCGTTCTTTCACGTCGGCTGCATCGGCTTCAGGTGACAGCCTGATCGCCACACCGGTCATTTCATCGCGGTAACGGAATAAGTCGGCGGCGGCTTCAAAGCTGATGTAGGAAAACCCGATGTCGTACACGCGCTGAACCTGGTACATACCGGTCATCTGTAACCGTTTGGTACGGGGGGCCTGCATCTGAGTAAACACTTTATCCAAACCAACCGGTGACAATACCGCAATGGTATCATGAACCATGGCATCCAACTGATCGGCCAGTGCGATCCCCATGACCATTCCGCGCTGATCCTGTTCATTCCCGGCCACATTTTGTAAACCGGCCACCATGTGGAGATCCAGACTGACCATTTTCTTAAACAGACTGTCATCCATGCCGTAGAGCCAGGCAACCTGATGGTTTTGTCCTCTGACCAGCAAGCCCTTTTCTTCGATAAACGGCGCTGAAAGCACAATGGATTTTTCTTCGCGGAGGGCCTGAATTAAAACCGAATCACTGACAGACAAGCGGTCACCGGTAGCCGATTCGATGCGGATATCGGGATCAAGCCCTTTGAGCAAACTCCCCACCAACGTTGAAAATCCGTTAAACACCGAGAGAACCACAATCAGGGAGGCGACTCCGACCGTCATGCCGGCAATGGAAATCACCGAGATGATGTTGATCAGGTTGATTCGCTTACGCGAAAACACATACCGTCCGGCGATTAACCATTCAAAGCGGTTCATCCGAACCTCACTGTATCAGAAACCGGCAACCGGGATGCGACCCATGCAGGTGCCCAGGCAGCCAGCACCGACAAGGAAAGCGTCAGCACGTTGACAAGGACCACATCGGTCAGGGATAACCGGATGGGAACGGTATCCATGAAATAGGATTCGGGCGGAAGCGGGATAATCTGGAAATAGTATTGAAGCAGACAGAATCCGATGCCAATCACGTTGCCGATGATCAGACCCGTGGTGGTAATCAGCACACCCTGACCGATGAAAATCCGCAGAATCTGATTGCCTGTTGCGCCCATCGATCTTAAAATGCCGACTTCCCGGGTTTTATCGACCACCATCATCAGAATGGTTCCGACAATGTTGATGATCGCAATCATGATCAGCGCCAGAATAATGATGGGGATCATCTGCTGCTGCAATCCGATCCACCCGAAGAGATTGGCCTGTGTCTGAAAAATACTCCGCACGAAAAACGGCCAGGGCAATGCATTCTGAAGTTCATCCGTGCGGTCATTGGCCAGCATCAGATCATCGGTTTCCAGACTGATTTCGGTGAGCAGACCGGGGCTGGAAAATAATTCACGGGCCGATTCCAGCGGAACATACACGAATAAATCGTCAAATCCCTGCATGCCTGTGTCGAAAATGCCAACCACCCGGCCCTGAATGATGTTGGGCAAATTGCCCGGAGAAGGCATTCCGCTGATTCCAAAAAAGGTGATCCGGCTGTTCAGTTCCGCACCCAGAAGCCGTGCCAGGGTTCTGCCCAGAACCACCGGATGTTTCACCGAATCGGTATCATCAAAGAACCGGCCGTCGGTCATGTACGGACCTAAACGTGCCACCAGCGGACCGTTTAATACCCCGTTAACCAGCACACCTTCCAGGTTTTTCCCGCAGCGAACCAGTCCTTGTCGGGCAAAGACAGGAGAAACAGAAGTGATAAAGCGGGTGGTATCGAGGGCCTGAAGTTTTTCATTTGGGTATTGAAAAACCTCTCCGGAAAAGGCCGTGACCGAAATGTGAGAACCAAAGGCGACCAGTTTTTTCTGAATTTCATCAGAAAACCCGTTAACGATGGCCAGGGTAATAATCAGGGCTGCAGAACCGATGGCAACGCCGCCAATGGCAAAAGCCGTGATGAAGGAAAGGAATCCCTCGCTTTTCCGGGACCGGTAAAACCGGCCGGCAATCAGCCGTTCAAAAACCAGCATGAAGATCAGGCTTTCCGACTTAACTCATTGCCGGCGCTGCCACTCATTCGGGTCTCATGGTCGGAAAGAATAACACATCGCGGATTGATTCCTGATCGAGCAAAATCATGGTCAGACGGTCAATTCCGATTCCGAGACCGGCTGTGGGAGGCATGCCATATTCCAGCGCCCGGATAAAATCGTCATCCATCACCATGGCTTCATCATCACCCCGCTCGCCCAGCCGGCCCTGTTCTTCGAATCGTTCCCGCTGATCGATGGGATCGTTCAATTCGGAAAATGCATTGCAGAGTTCCTTCCCGCCTACAATGGCCTCGAACCGTTCAACCAGACCTTCTTTAGAACGGTGTTTCTTGGCGAGAGGAGACATTTCAACCGGGTAGTCGGTGATAAAAGTCGGATTGATCAGGGTTTTCTCGACGAAAGTTCCGAAAAACTCATCAATGATTTTCCCCACTCCGATTTTCGGATCGAGATCGAGTCCCTTTTCTTTGGCAATTTTGCGCAACTCGGCTTCGGATTTCCCTTCCAGATTCACGCCGATTTTTTCGGCAATGGAATCGAACATGGTCACCCGGCGCCAGGGTGTTTTAAAATCGATTTCTTTCCCCTGATAGGAAATGCGGGTGGTTCCGTTCAGTGCGAGGCAAACCGTCTCAATGGCATTTTCAACAAATTCCATCATCCAGTTGTAGTCTTTATACGCCACGTACAATTCCACCTGAGTGAATTCCGGATTGTGGAACCGGTCCATGCCTTCATTCCGGAAATCGCGGGAAAATTCATAGACGCCATCGAATCCGCCCACGATGAGACGTTTGAGGTACAATTCGTTTGAAATCCGCAGATACAGCGTCATTCCCAGCGCATTGTGCGTGGTGGTAAACGGACGGGCTGCGGCGCCGCCATAAATCGGCTGAAGAATCGGTGTTTCCACCTCGAGGTACCCGGCCTTGTTGAAGTAATCACGCAGGGTCTGAACAATTTGCGACCGTTTCTGAAACACTTTCCGAACGTCGGGGTTCACCACCAGATCGACATACCGCTGGCGGTATCTGACTTCCTTATCGGAAAACTCATCATACACGACTTTCTGGCCATCCACTTCCTTTTCCTTGGCAATGGGCAGCGGACGAAGGGTCTTGGTCAGAAGGGCAATTTCGCGGGTATGGATGGAAATTTCACCGGTCCGGGTGCGGAAGACGTAGCCTTTCACGCCGACGATATCACCCAGATCATACATGTGAAACTGCTGATACTTTTCCTCGCCGATTTCATCTTTTTTCAGATAGACCTGAATGCGGCCATCCGAATCCATCAGATGAAAGAAGGAGGCTTTTCCCATCTGACGGATCGCCATGATGCGTCCGGCCACCGATACTTCACGGGGTGGTTGCTGGTCATCCTGGAACGACTGAATAATCTCAGCCGATTTAGCAGTGATTTCCCATTCATAAGCAAAGGGATTCACACCGGCTTCCCGCAGGTCCTGCAGGTATTTGCGGCGCTGAAGCATCTGATCGTTTAATTCCTGGCTCAAGTTGATTCCTGTCTTCGATAAAATGTTAAATAAAAATTGTTACTTCAGTTGATTGATCCAGCTTTTCATTCGGGTGCAATAACCCGGAATAAAGTCGAGAATCTCATCCACAAGTTCATCCTGATACAGATGAGCGGCCTGATTTCTTAAATCAATGGCCTGAAAAAGAATTTCGAAATCCTCTTTGCATAAAATGCCCTGCCTGTTGGCTTCCTTCACAATCGGTTTCGGACTGGCAAGTTCTACTCCAAACTGTGCGCTAAGGATCGATTTCAAGACTTTCCATGACAGTTCAACCGACATTTCAAATTGTTTGATAAATCCGGTCTTTAATAAATCCCGAACCTTTTCATCCGATTCCTGACTTAACAGGTCATTCATACCTGATAGAGTATGAATCAACCGGTTTAAATCATTCAATCTTTCAGTGTAACCGGGCCTTGCTGCCATATTTCCACCTGCTCTGTTGCTGTGCGGTAAAATCTCTCTGATACGCGACTGAAATCGACCACATCAAAAAAACACGGAATAATCGACTCATCCAATTGTTCCTTCAGATCACCCAGAATCGTGATGGGAATCCGTTCGGGTCCGATCACGCCGATATCATAATCTGAAAATTGGTTGGCATGTCCGGTTACGCGGCTTCCGAATAAAAAAACCGTGTACCGGTCGGCAGGAAAAACGCTCAACACCTTGTTTTTAATCAGGATGAGCGCTTCTTCCGCGGTCGGAACTTTATATCCATTCGTCAGGTCGATCGTTATCATCTCATTTTTCCAGAACCGGTTGCACAATGGCCGGTTCTTTGTCGGTGTAGACCCGTGGAACCCGTCCGGTGATTCCGCACAGAACTTCCCAGGGGATCGTATTGCTCCACCGTGCCACATCGGCGGCGGTCACCATCTGTTCACCGAAGATGACCACTTCATCCATCTTTTTCACATCGTGATTCAGGCCCAGATTCACCATGATATTATCCATGGTGACATTCCCCACCTGCGGATACCGCTTTCCATTGATCACCACTTTCAGCCGGTTGCTGACAGCACGGGTCACTCCGTCGGCATAGCCGATGGGAACGACGGCCAGATCGGTTTCAGCCGAGGATTTCCAGGAACTGCCATAAGAAACGGGCGTTCCGGCTGCAATCCGTTTCACCAGACTCACGTGCGAAATCAGCGACAAGGCTGGGGTGAGAATGATCGGTGCGTTGATCAGACCCTGGGGTGCATACCCGTACAACAGCAATCCCGGACGAACCATGTCAAAATGGGCATCAGGATAATACAGAGTCGCCGCCGAATTGGCGACATGTTTCAATTCCACTTCCACCTTCAGCCGGTCGGCAATCTCCAGACAATCCTGAAAACGCCTGATCTGACTGATGGTAAAATCGGGCGAGGCATCATCTGCGTTCGGAAAGTGACTCCACAAACCCTTTAAACGGATTCCCGGCAAAGCGGCAATTTTTGGAAGTTCCCGTTCCAGTTCGCGCTGCATGAGTCCGTACCGTCCCATGCCGGTATCAATCTTCAGATGAACATCGGGTTTGCGGCCTGCGCGGATGGCTTCATCGCTCACAAACCGGGCCGTTTCATAATCAGAAACGGAGACTTCCAGATCAAGGGTGAAATAATCCCTGATACAGAGCGGATCGGGATTTCCGAAAACCAGAATGGGTCTGGAGACGCCGAATTCTCTGATGCGCCGGGCTTCATCGGTACTGGCCACGGCCAGATAATCGGCTCCTGCATCGGCCAGCGCCCGACTGACGGTTTCGATGCCATGACCATAGGCATTGGCCTTTACGACCGCCATGATTTTCGGGCCGGCACCAATCCACCATCTCACCTGCCTGAGGTTGCTGCGGATAGCTCCCAGATTGACCACTGCACAGGTGCGTTTATCCATGAGGCTTTGGTTGGTTTCCCGTAAAAATCCGTTTATTTACCGGCCAGCAGGTAGGCTTTGATGAACTCATCCAGATCACCATCCATGACACCCTGCACATCGCTGGTCTCGAAATCGGTTCGCAGATCCTTCACCAGGTTGTAGGGGTGAAACACGTATGACCGGATCTGACTTCCCCACTCAATTTTCTTCTTCGTTCCCTCAATGGCATCGAGCCGGGCCTGTTCTTCATCGCGGCGGGCCTGATACAGCCGTGCTTTGAGCATTTTCATTGCCCGTTCCCGGTTCTGTAACTGGCTTCGCTCCTGCTGACAGGAAACCACGATTCCGCTTGGAAGGTGCCGCAGACGCACGGCCGTTTCGACCTTGTTCACGTTCTGTCCGCCTTTTCCTCCCGACCGGAAGGTATCCATTTCGATATCGGCCGGATTGACGGTGATTTCGACATCGTCATCGACTTCAGGGTAGATGAAAACCGATGAGAAGGACGTATGACGACGGGCGTTGCTATCGAAGGGAGAGATACGAACCAACCGGTGAACTCCGATTTCGGCTTTCAGATATCCGTAAGCAAAGGGACCTTCAAATTCGATGGTACACGATTTAATACCGGCACCGTCGCCTTCGAGAATATCGGCAATGTTAACGGTGTATCCGCGTTTCTCACCCCACCTCACATACATCCGCATCAGCATTTCGGACCAATCCTGTGCTTCGGTTCCGCCGGCACCGGCGTTGATCACCATCTGGGCATTCCGGTTGTCATCGGGACCTGCCAGCATCTGACGGAGTTCCAGATCTTTCAAAGCCGTTTCAGCTTTGCGGATTTCGCCATCCAATTCGCCTGCCAGCGATTCGTCTTCCGATTCAATGGCCAGTTCATAAAACGCCTGTGCATCATCAACCAACCGGCTGACCGACTTAAAACTGGTTACCCAGGATTTGACTTCATCGATGGTTTTCATGTGCGCTTTGGCCTTCCGGTTATCATCCCAGAAACCCGGCGCTTCGGTAGAGGCTTCTAATTTGGCCAGTTGAGCTGTCTTGTTGTCGAGGTCAAAGAAACCTCCGCAGATCAGAGGTTCTTGATTGAAGGTCTTTTAACTGTTCTTTCTGTGGTTCCAGCATGATGAAGGAGACTTTCCTGTAAAACCTGCAAAGATACCAATCTGGGTCGGAATCTTCAAAGATGCGGGGGTGGCAGTTCTCCCCTCACCACTTCCAGCGGATGGCCAGAAAAACCGGATTTTCAATAACCCGGAACCGATCAGCCTGCGCAAAGGTGTTTCTGGTCCGACTCTCGGTGAAATGATGATTCAGTCCGCCCCGGATCATCCACTGGTCATTTATGGTCCACCCGAGCCAGAATTCTGAATTCAGGGTTCCGAGATCCGGATTGCCTCCTAAGAGCAGATTAAGTGGTGTCACAGACGCGTTCTCCGTTGCGTTTTCAGGGTTCCACTCCCCAAGGGAAGCGCCCACCACGTCGATGTTGAATCCGGCCGAAAAGGCAGAAGTGATCTGTCCTTCAGCGCCGATCAGCAGGTTGGCAGAACCCACCCGGACCGTACCTTTTGTTTTTACGGCATCATCGGAAATGTTTTTGGCCTCCACCGGACCACTGGTCCAGAAACCAACCCGCACCCCTGTGGTTACCTGAAGCTGATTATCGAACCAGGACCATACTTTCCAACCGGCAGACAGATTCACCCCCGATCCGAACTGACTTTTCAGCAAGGCACCATCCAGATAAAACGGTTGAGACAGCAGGGTCAGCGGGAACAGGGTGAAGGCGGCCAGCAGATGTAAACGCATAAAAATTTCCTTTTCTGAATCTGTCGGTTGACGGGGGGAATCCTTACAGGGATTGCAAAAAGAGGCAGATTCTCATAAAAAACAAAACCGGAACTTTAAAGGCTCCGGTTTTGAGAGGTGAGGGTGGGGCAACGATTTACTTGAGAAAAGGTACGATCCTTTATTTGAGAACAACCATTTTCTGAGTTTTTACCGAGTTCCCTGCTTTCATGCGGTAATAGTAGATTCCACTTGCAAGAGAAGTTGCAGAAAACGATGCTTTATGATACCCAGCCGGGTAAAACGCATCAGTCACCTTACCAACAACCGCTCCGGTTATGTCGTACACTAATATTTCCACGCGTGATGCTGCCGGAATAGTGAATGATATGGTTGTAAGGGGATTAAACGGGTTGGGGTAGTTTTGTAAGAGTGAAAAGGCAGTGGGTACTGTCGAAACTTCCAGAATATCCGAGTAAGAAAACTCACCATTTGTATCCATTTGTTTCAGCCGATAGTAAGCCTTCAGGGAAGGTTTACTATCAATAAAATTATAGTCCTGTTGAACAGATGTATTTCCTTTCCCTTCTACAAAACCCACTTTCATCCAGCTCAGTTGGTTTTCAGATTTCTGTATTTCAAATCCAAAATTGTCGGATTCCGTCTTCGTTGACCATATCAGTTTAACCTGACCAAAATCTGATTCGTGCCTGAAAGAAAATAATTCAACCGGGACTGAAGTCCAGGAAGAATCTAATCGATTATAATACACAGCAAACAGATCAAAACCATTGCCAGGTGTTGCATTTTGGCAGGAAATAGTAAATTTGTACGAATTCAGATTAACAGTACCAGTAAATTCTATTGTATCTGTAATACCTGTTCCATACAGTTTTACAACACCACTCGGTGAATAACAAAGGGTCCAATCTACATTTTGGCCAACCGAAAATCCTGCCACAGGATCAGGTGATGTATATTGATCACTTTCAATCTGATTCCGAAAATAAATTTGTCCATCCGAAACCCATAATCCGATAAATGCGTCATCAGTAGAAGGAAATTGATCAAAATATTCTGACCATTGGTTTGTAAAACCAATTCGCATACCATCACCATTGGATCCGCTTGTATTTAGATGAGGTATCAGACTGATATTAAATTCAGACATCCCAGTGAAGGTTCGGATTGTACGTATTTCAGCCTGAGAGTAATTATCGATTCCAAAAATTGTGGTGTCACCATTTTGTGTTGGAAAGTAGGATCCCATATTCACATTGAATGACCACCAATTCCCTTCCCAATTATCCGAATTGACCTTAATGGAGGTGTCCACTTTAAATACAGTCAGCAGATCAAAACCATTTCCAGGTGTGGCATTCTGGCATGAAATCGTGAATTTGTAGGAATTCAGATTTACTGACCCAGTAAATTCAACTGTATCAGAAATTCCAGTTCCATGGAGTTTTAACGTTCCTTCAGGGGAATAAGAAATGAACCAATCTACCCTCTCCCCAACCGAATAAACTGCAATCGGTTCGGGGGAAGTATATTGATCACCCTCAATTTGATTGCGGAAATAAATAAACCCATCGGTGACCCACAATCCAATAAATGAATCATCCGCCGATGGAAACTGATCAAAATATTCTGACCATTGGTTTGTAAAACCAATTCGCATTCCATCGCCATTAGTCCCGGTGGTATTCAGATAAGGAATCAGACTGACTTTGAATTCTGATGTCCCATTATAGGTATGGATTGTTCGTATTTCAGACTGCGAATAATTGTCAATTCCGAAAATCGTAGTGTCACCATTTTGTGTGGGGAAATAGTACCCCATGTTGGCATTAAAGGTCCACCAGTTACCTTCCCAGTTATCCGGATTCACCGCAATCCGCTGAGCACACAACAATTGGTTGATTAATAGAATCGACGTAACGAGAACCATGTTTTTCATACGCACTCCTTTGGTTTGGTTGTTTTTTTCTTGACAAAACTCATACCAACCTTCCAATTGTTTACTATCCGCTCATTTTACCTGATTGTTGTTTACCTTTGGCAACATACAAATCCATTCCAGTTGACTATTGTAAACCGGTTGTGACTAAACCATCAATGAATAGCAGTCCAAATGAATGGGTATACAAATTGCTTAAGAATTATGTATACCATAGGATCCACAAATGATACCATTGTTTTTCAGATTTCTTTCCTTGTTTATTTGCCTGGTTCTGGTTTCTTTTCTTGAATACCTTGTGTTTTCCTTTAACAAACCAATGAAAGCCGATATAAAAAGTCGGATTTCTCAGGCTGAGTATTCTACACTGGCCTCTGACTTTGATCATGATGGACGTTCCGAGATTGTTGACGTACAAATAATATCTGAAAAGGATAAGAATGGGTGGATTAAACCCAAGCGAACACAAATCATTACCCAATCCTCCGATTATCATACAATCAACCAGATTAACTTGCCATTTGTATTATACCGACACCTCGTATCGGTGTTTGATTTCGATCAGAATCAGATTGATGAATTGTATATGTTTTCCATGGAAAGCGATTCTCTGTTTTTATGGGTAATTGATCCGTTACACGATCCTTCAATTCTGGTGAACCGGTTATTTTGTCAATACGTCGGAGATAATGAGTATGTAAAAGGAGGTAATACACCGGATGTATACTTTACAACCGGGTTTACCCAATATAACTCAGATCAGGATTTTGACCTAGTCGTTTATATTCAGGCCGGTTTTGGTGTTAATCCAAGGCACTTTATAGTGATGGATATTAAAAATCAGCAGCAGATATTCATTTCAAAGCCAATGGGATTTGCCACCAGACAATTTGATTTCAGAGACATTAATCAGGACGGAAAATCTGAATGCATTTTATTACATACTTTATCCCCATCAAATGACCGGGGAAAAACAAATCCATTCAGTGATGGGTCAAACTGGGCAATCATATTCACTGGTGACCTGACAACGGTATTATTTAAAAAGGAATATCCAGGGAGTTTTGGTGAAAGCCAATTTCATCCATTTAATAATAATCAATTTTTTATGATTGTAAGCACATACAATGCACAGAGATCCAGTGGACTAATCCAGATTCTTGACAAGAATTTTGTACCGGGACGCGAAGTAAACCTGGAGAATTCACGTGTTTTATCCTCAGCTATTATGCACTCGAATAATGAACCAACCGGCCTGTGGGTTCTGGGAAATGACGGTGTGATCAGAATTTTTGATGCCAACCTGATTCAAACTGATCAGATTGATCATTCTGGGCTTGGTGATCCGGTTGTTGAGTTTTCTGCTGACCTGGAATCGGATGGCCGCCCTGAATATTTATTCCGGACCAAGAATCCAAGACTATACGGACTGCTGAGTGAAGACCTAAAACATACTTACCTGTTCGAAGTCGATTATGTGAAAACCCAGATGCTGGGTAAGAATGCTTACCTGAAGTTAAATGGGGGAAGCAACCCCACGCTGTTTTTCAGAACTGAAAAATCTGCCTACGAACTCTCCTACCTCCCAAATCCCTGGTACTATCCGCTTTTTATTCTGCCCTTTTTGATCGGAGGGCTTGCCTTTCTTGGATTGAATACCGGATTTTCCCGAATCACCAGCCACCGAATTTCCACTGAAACGATTGCTGCCTACAGGACCTTCAGTCCCGGGCTAATTGGCTTCTTCGCACCGGATGGCAGACTGATTTCCTGGTACAATCACCAAACCTACTGGGAACCTGCTGTCAACTTCCTTACCACAAATGGACAGTCGGGTTGGATTCGTGATCAGATTCTTGATGCCAAAGGAAGCCCTGTCAACTTAACTGCCGATATGGACGAACTGAAATCATGTGTGGTGTCTCTAAAACCAATTGCACTCTTTCGTACCTGGGGAGTTATTGCCTGGAAGGTTGAGATCAACTCAACAACACGGGACCAACGACTTCAGATTTGGGCAAAAGTAATGCAGAAATTGGTTCACGACCTGAAAACACCGCTTTCTTCCCTGTCTCTGAACCTTCGGACTTTAAAACTGAAACTGGAAGATCTTCACCTGCCTGAAAGTCACAGTCAGCCGGAAATCCAGATGATGGAATCGGAAATAAACCGCCTCAGAGACCAGTCACGCCAGTTTCTCCGGATGGTAAACCTCGATCCACCCAAACTATCAACGGTCATTTTACAACATCTGATTGAAAAGGTGTGCGGTCGTTTTTCTGCCTTTTTTAATAATGGCACCGATTTGGTACTTGAATTTCCGGATGAACCCGTTAATGTTAATCTGGACCATGGACAATGGGATTTTGTTTTTCAGACATTGGTTGAGAATGCCATCGATGCGCTTGGTAACAAGGGAACACTCACCATATCTGTCAGCACCATTCACAGGGTCGATCTGGATTTTAAACCCATGATTGAAATACAGGTTTCAGATACCGGTGAGGGAATTTCTGAAGACAATCAGGATCAGATATTTGAACCCTACTTTTCCACCAAACGTGAAGGTACCGGGCTTGGCCTTGCAATTGTGAAGAAAGTTGTTGAAGACCATAGCGGAACGATCCAGGTAAAATCCACTCCCGGCCTTGTAACCACCTTTACTATTTATATTCCCTGCTAAACAAACCAGGAAAACTATGCCACATCTGCTTGCAATTGATGACGATTTAAGGTTCCTCACATCATTAAGGAATCTGGTTTCCCGGCTTGGTTATACAATGACCATAGAAAACAACCCGCATTTACTCGAAGATCACCTTCGAAAACAGGAAACAGACTGTGTTCTGCTTGATGTAAAGATGCCTGGAAGATCTGGCATTGATGTATTGCGATCGGTCAAATCGGGTTGGCCTGCAGTCCCGGTTATCATGATTTCCGGAGAAAGCACCATCACCATTGCTTTGGACTGTATCAAACAGGGAGCCTTCGATTTCATCGAAAAACCAATCGATCCGGACCGCCTGCTGATCGCTCTGAGAAACGCCACCGAGTCGAAGTCGTTGAATGTGAATCAAACCACGTTTCTGACTGAAATAAAAAAGGAGTATGAAATCCTTGGTACAAGCCATGCAATAGTTTCACTGCACGATTTCATCGGCACTGTGGCACCGACAGATGCAAGGGTTTTAATTTATGGAGAAACCGGGACGGGTAAGGAATTAATTGCCCGTAGTATTCATTTGAATTCGAAACGTGTTAATAAGCCATTTATTAAACTTAATTGTGCATCGATTCCTTCGGAATTATTGGAAAGTGAGTTGTTCGGGTTCAGGAAAGGGTCTTTCACCGGTGCCAGTCGTGATCAGAGAGGAAAATTCCTTCTGGCTGATCAGGGAACACTTTTTCTCGATGAAATCGGTGATATGAGCATGGATCTTCAGGCAAAATTGCTAAGGGTTCTTGAAGAAGGCGAAGTTGATCTGATCGGGGACCCGACACCCCGAAAAATTAATGTCCGGGTGATTGCAGCAACCAATCAGGATTTGCCCCAACGGATCCGGAATCATCAGTTCAGGGAAGATCTTTACCACCGTCTGCATGTGGTTTCCACCACAGCTCCTGCGCTTCGTGACCGCCCGGAGGATATCGGATTTCTGGCAAATACTTTCATCAGGAAGTTTTGTGATCAATACAACAAGCCAATTCTGACACTTGCGGATTCTGCAATTCATGAAATGGCTGCGTATTCGTGGCCCGGCAATGTTCGCGAGTTAAAGAATCTCATGGAGCGATTGGTCATTTTCACCAAAACTTCCATAGTGTCCGACAAGGAGGTAAAATCTGCAATGGGGTTACCACAATCAGAGAAGGAACACCACCCATCGGATTCTGTCCTGAAGTCAACGAGGGATGACTCCGAAAAACAGCAGATAGTGGCGACATTGGAATACCATCATTGGGCCATTGGTGAAACCGCTGATGCGCTTGGAATCAATCGTACCACCCTCTTCAAAAAAATGAAACGGTACGCCATCACGAAACCCTGATCATCGCGGAATCCGGTCGGGATAGTCAGTAATAATACCATCCACCCCCATAGCAACCAGACGGGTCATATCGGCAGGTTCATTGACCGTCCAGGGAATCACTTTCATCCCCTTCTTTTTTGCCTCGCTGATCAGTTCATGCGTCACCAGTTTGTAATGCGGACTCAGGATATCTGGTATGAAGGGCAGGGATTTCAGATGATCTGACACCGATTTTTTTTCCCACACCAGCAAGGCAAGCGGTATCTGTTCGGTTAACCGGTGAACCGCAACCAGGGCCCGCGGATCAAATGATTGAATAATCACCCGATCGGTGAATCCAGTCCAGCGGATCTGATCGACAACCAGACGGGCAAATTCATCGGGATGCGGATGAAAAACACCATCTCCTTCCGGGGTGGATTTGATCTCAATGTTAAACAACATTTTCGGAAGGGATTTTTCCACACGATACGCTTCGGTTGCAGCGAATACCTGATACAAGGACGGCTTTATGGCGGGCATTGCCACCTGCCCGGGAAACTCCGGATTCCCCCGACGGCCCACATCAAATTTCTGAATGGAATCGGCTGTCATGCGGTACAGGTTCAATGAAGGTCCGTCGGTTTCAGATACCGGGCGCCCGTCGGGCCAGGAAGCGATGGCTGCATTCATCCACGGTTCATGAGACACCATCACAACTGAATCGGCTGAAATAACCACATCCAATTCCAGCGTATTCACACCGAGATCCAGTGCTTTGAGAAAGGAGGGAATGGTGTTTTCCGGAGCCAATCCCCGCGCCCCGCGATGACCCTGCCAGTCAACTTTTCCCCCGGATTGGGGTGGCTTCTGGCTGCAGGAAAGACCAGCCAGCAAAATCAGAACGGCAATCAATCCTTTAAAAGGGGTTTTATGCAGACCAATCATTTTTTTATTCTTTCAGAGATACAAATGTCCGATATTGCCTGAGAACCAGTCAAAGTCCATCACAGTTCCGGGAAGTAGACTAAACCCGTTTTCCGGAATTGACAATGGTGAATTCATTCGCTGATTCTGAACCAAAGACCAACCCTTTACTGCAGACAATCATGAAATCCTTCATACTGACCGTTTTATTACTTGCTTCCGGTTCCTCCGCGGCGCAGGAACCTCCCTTTCACCGCGGAGTCAATCTGACCGGATGGTTTCAGTGGGTCACACCACAGACCATTTCATTCGGAAAATATAACCGTCACACCTTCGAAGAAATAAAAAGCCTGGGTGCCGATGTCATCCGGCTGCCCATCGACCTGCAGATGATGTTGGGTCCGGGCCCGGGCTATGAGCCCGATTCAACCTTCCTTTTCTTTCTTGATCAGGTGATTCATTGGTCCGATTCCCTTGACCTGTACCTGATTGTCGATAACCACACGTTCGATCCATCCATTCCCACCCCTCCGACAGTGATCAACTGGATGAAGCCAGCATGGAAATCCATCGCAACCCGATATAAAGGATCCTGGCCAAAGGTGGTTTTCGAAATCCTGAATGAACCGCACGCAATCAGCGCTTCTACGTGGAATCTGATTCAGAATGACGTTCTTTCCGCCATCCGGGCCATTGATTCCGACCGGTGGATTATCGCCGGTCCGGTTGATTTCAATTCATATAATCAGCTTTCAACCCTGCCGGTTTTTACCGATCCGAAGGTAATCGTGACGTTTCATTTTTATGATCCGTTTCTGCTGACTCATCAGGGGGCCAACTGGACCGATCCGTCACTTGAACATCTGGGCGGACTTCCCTACCCCTATGATGCGGGACGAATGCCGGTGCTGCCGGATGTTTATAAGGGAACCTGGATTGAATCCAGCTTTAACAACTATAAAAACGAAGGAAAAGACAGCTGGGTTCAGGAAAAATTGGAAATTCCTGCCAGTTACCGACGCACAAAAAACCAGATTCTGTATTGTGGTGAATTTGGCATTTTAAACCATTTTTCAACCACCGATGACCGGGCACGTTGGTATGAAACAGTCCGGAAACAACTCGAAGCCGATTCCATCGCCTGGACCATCTGGGACTATCAGGGCGGATTCGGACTGTTCGTTCCCGGTTCTGCCGAACGGTTCCATCATGATCTGAATCTGCCGCTGGTTGAAGCGCTGGGATTCACAGCCCCACCCCAAACAGCCTGGATTCAGCGACCTGATACGCTGCCGGTTTCCATTTACAGTGATTTCCTTCATCATGGACTGGATAACACCAGCTGGTCCCCCACTGGCACGGTTTCCCTTCATACCCGAAATACGGGAGGAACCGGCATGCATGCCATCGAAATGAAAAACCTGCCACAATACGGAACCTTCGGATTCCGGTTCGCAGGAAACAGGGATTTTTCCAGACTCAGGACCGGCGGGTATTACCTGAAGATGAAGATCAAAGGAACCGCAGGTGTCAATCAGCTGGAAGTCAGATTCATCGACACCAAAACAGGAACGGGGGATCATCCCTGGCGGAACCGGGTTATTCTGCAAGCTCCCACAGTCAACTGGGGAACCGACTGGAAAACGGTGAAGATTCCGCTTTCCTCTTTTCAGGAATCGGGTTCCTGGGATGAAAATGCATGGCATGATCCGAAGGGATTGTTCGACTGGAAATCCATCGATAAACTGGAAATTGTGGCCGAACAAAAAGCCATGACGGGTGAGACTATCTGGCTGGATGACATTGAAATCACCGATGGAATTCACACGCACACAGAGGAAAGTCCGGACAGGCCCACCGGTTTCAGGATTGATACCATCTGGCCGAATCCTTTCAATCCGGAAGTTCACATCGGTCTGAGCGGAGTAAACAGCGGCGAGGCCATTTCTGCGGCCATTTATTCGGTAACCGGTCAGAAAATCGTCACTCTGAATGTGACGGGTTCCATGATCAGATGGAATGGTAAAAATGAACAGGGCGTTTCCTGTTCCTCCGGGATTTATTTCATACATGTGGAACATCAGAATCTGGTCCGGACCGGAAAATTGGTCTTTCTCCGCTGATAAACAGGTCTTTCCGGAACCATTCAGACCATTTCTGACTTATCGGGGTGAAATAAAACCGGGAGCTCTATGGACTTACTGTATCCGCTGCTGAAACTCATTCACGTTTTTTCCATGGCCATCTGGATCGGTGCCCCTCTTCTTCTGGGCCGCGACATCCGCTCGGCCATTGCAGCCGGCGAAACCAACAGCCTGACCAACCGGATTGATGCGCTCAACCGGCTGACTTTATGGTCAGGTCTGATCACGTTTGTTACCGGATTTGTTCTGATTTTTGTTCTGGGCGGGTTTAAAGCCGTTCACCCGGGCATCCATATCGGGTTGCTTCTGACCATTGTACTCCTCGGAATTTCTCATGGAATGACCTACCCAACCTGGAGAAAACTCAAAGCCGATGCGTTTCGTTCAGAGGCTCTGCTCGGTAAATTATCAGTAGCCAACGGGATCGAGCACGCCCTTAAACTGGTCATTCTTGTTCTGATGGTCGTCAGGCAACTCTGGGGCTGATTCCCATGAAACGTCTGCTCAGGTATCTGTCCTGGACCGGACTTTTTCTTCTGGTCCTTCTGATTCCTGCAGTGGTCTGGATTTCCTGGCAACTGGTGCGCGATCCGTTGGATGCTATCCGTCCCGGTTATTCACTTCAGCCAACCGAAAATCCAACACCCTACTCCGTTGAACTGCCGGGAGATATCCGGACTTACACCGATTACGACATGCCGGTTTCAACGGGGGATACCATCCGATGGACGGTCTCTCTGCCCGATTCACTTTCCGGCCGGATTCCAGTGGTTCTGATTCTGGGTGGATTGGAGATCGGCCGGGCCAGCCTCACTTACATTGAGCAGCACGGACCTGTTGCCCTGCTGGCCTATGAATATCCGTACAGCCCCACCTATTGGTACGAGGGAACGGTGATTGAAGAAATTCCTGCCATCCGGAATGCCATTCTGGCCGTTCCCGGTCAGGTGGCCACCATCATGAACTGGGCGGCAGGACAATCCTGGGCCGATACCACCGCCCTTTCCGTATTGGGTTACTCCTTCGGTGCATTTTTTATTCCGGCTTCTTACCGGTTGATGGAAGAAGCACACCTTCCGACAGGCCCGGCGGTTATTGCGTATGGCGGATCTGATTTGTATGCCATTATCCGGCACAACATGAAAAAACTCCCCGACTGGCAACGCACACCGGTTTCCTGGCTGGCAGCCCTCAGTATTCATCCCATCGATCCGGATCTTTACCTGCCCGGGATGAAAGCGGAAAAGTTATTTATCAATGGTAAACAGGATGATCTGATTCCCTTTGATCTGGCACTCAGGATGCAGGCACAGGCCAGCGGACCCACCTCCATCATTAACCTCAATGAAGGTCACATGCATCCACGAAAAAAAGACCTCACATCACGACTGGTCCGAATCAGCCGTGATTGGCTCGACTCCAGATGGAAGGGTGATACCACACAAGTCCGGATGGAGGAATAGGTCCCCGTCAATCCCCGGCTTTAACCCAATTCTAATCCTCCCGGCTTTCTTCATTTTCCCAATCCTTTGTATTCTTGAATTTTCCATTTAAAAGGACTTCATCATGGATAGCAAAGCCAGAATTCTCGACGCCATGAAAAAGGCTGGGACTCCCGTCAGCAACGGACAAATCGCCGACCTGACCGGCATTGACCGGAAAGAGGTTGATAAACTGATGACCAAACTTAAAACGGAAGGTGCTATTGTATCTCCCAAACGGTGTTATTGGGAACCAGCAAAATAACCAGACCGCACAGACCGCGGTTCCATCTACCCTTTATCCGGACCGTTCCGTATCTTCCGGCATGACCTTTACTGAACAGTTACAAGCTGCCGGAGTGGTCGGAGCCGGAGGAGCCGGATTCCCCACTCACATCAAAGCCAATTCAAAGGCCGATACCTTCCTGGTAAACGGGGCCGAATGTGAACCCCTTATTCATAAAGATTTCGAATTGATGGTGCACTTCCCCGGACCGATCGTCAGGGGAGCTTACCGGATGATGGAATCGGTTGGTGCCTCGCGCGGATTTTTTTGCATCAAATCGAAAAATAAAGCGGCCATCGATGCCATCCGGAAAGAACTGCCCGACGACCGGATGACCATTTTTGAATTGGGTGATTTCTATCCGTCGGGTGATGAGTACGAAATTGTCTATGCGGCCACCGGCCGGCTGATTCCGCCTGGTGGCATTCCTCTTCAGGTCGGTTGTGTGGTCAACAACACCGAATCGTGCTTTCAGGCCGGCATGGCAGCAGAAGGAAAATCAGTTACCCAAAAATTCCTCTGCGTAACCGGTGCTGTGAAAGAACCCTTTTCGGCCTGGGTTCCCATCGGAACCGATTTCGGCTCCCTGATCAGAATGGCAGGCGGACCCACGGTCTCCGATTGGGGAGTGTTCGTGGGCGGAGTCATGATGGGATCACTCACCTTTGACCTCACGGAAGTGGTAACAAAAACAACCGCCGGACTGATTGTGCTTCCACGTTCCCACCGTCTGATTGAACGAAAGTCCTTACCCGATAAAGTGAAGCATAAAATCGGGCAGTCTGCCTGCGATCAGTGCAGTTACTGCACCGATTACTGTCCGCGATATCTGTTGGGTTATCAGGTTCTGCCGCACAAGGTGATGCGGTCGCTTGGTTTTACCGGATCGGAGGATAACCGGTGGAATGCCTATGCTGATTTATGCTGTGCCTGCGGTCTCTGCACACTTTATGCCTGCCCGGAAGACTTGTTTCCAAAAGAAGCCTGCGACCAGTCAAAGGCGGCCAACCGGCAGTCGGGATTTAAATTTCAGCAACCCACTGCTCCTGAAGTGCACCCCATGAAGGAAGGCCGTCGTGTACCGTTAAAGCGGCTGATCAAACGCCTCGGGCTCGAAGAATTTGATCATCACACCCCACTGAAAACCTGGAATCAGCCAGCCGGCAGCGTAAAAATTCTACTTAAGCAACACGCCGGCATTCCTGCAGAGGCGGTGGTAAAATCCGGCCAGAAGGTCCGTGCAGGTGATTTGCTCGCCAGTCCGCCCGCCGGTCAATTGGGTGCCGGAATCCATGCCAGCATCAGCGGCACCGTTGGTGAAATCAACGCAAAATGGCTCATTATCAATCCGGCCTGACCGGAAACATTCAGAATCTGAAAAAGAAATTGGTTTTATGATCACTTATCCTGCCACATCGATCGGACTCATTGAACTCAGCAGCATTACAGCCGGCTATCAGGCAGCCGATGTGATGCTGAAATCGGCCAACGTAAACCTGATGCTCTCACGTACCATCTGTTCGGGAAAATACATGGTGCTGATTTCGGGAGAAGTTGCAGCGGTGAAAACTGCCGTGGAAAATGCCTGCGCCGAAGTGAAGTTCTTTCTCATCGATCATTTCGTCATTCCCAATGTCGACCCGTCAGTCCTTCGTGGCATATCGGGTCAGTCCACCGCCACTTTCCTCGATGCATTGGGAATCTGTGAATCCTTCAACATTGCAGCACTCATCGAAGCGGCCGATCAGGCTGTGAAATCGGCGTCGGTCGATCTGATTGAATTGCGGCTGGCCATGGCTTTGGGCGGGAAGGCGTTTTTTTCAGTTACCGGCGATGTTTCCTCGGTAAAAACTGCGGTGGAAACCGGGGCAGCGGTTCTGACTGAAAAAGGTGCACTGGTAAATAAACTGGTCATTGCCCAACCACGTCCCGAGCTCATGCGCGACATGATCTGAGAACCAGTTACCAGACCAGTGCCATCAGGTAATCCGATTCAAGGGTTCCCTTTGCCGATACAATCCGTTTTTCGAGCACCCCTTCTCTTTTAAATCCGACAGAAGCGTACAACTCCTGCGCACGACGGTTGCTTTCCCTGACGGCCAGTTCAATGCGGCACACATCTGGGAATTTTTTACGGATTTCCCCAATAAAGCCATTCAGAATCAGACGGCCCAACCCTTTTCCCTGTGCCGAAAGATGCACAGCCATGGTCACATCGCCGATCACGTGCGAAAAAGCCTCTGGTCCTGGTTTCCATCCATGAATCTCGGCCAGGAAGTCACCGGCTTCATCTTCAATGGCAAGTGAAATTCCCCGGGTGGAGGAGTGCAGAATCACCTGATCGCACCAGGAAGAGGTGATTTCATCCGGACGGCGGGCGATTCCACCCGGGAAGGCGGCGACTTCCCGGTAAAGTTTCTGGAGCCGGTCCGAATCTGCCCGGGTCACCGGACGGTAAACCGGTTGCTTACTCATTTCTTTTTCATCGCCGGCTGACGGTTGGCCAGATTAAAAATCAGGCGGAACTTTCCCGATGAATCCTTCTGCCAGATGTTCACATAATAATACGGCTCGGGATACGGCACATAATTGCTGTTATACACGGTAATCAGCCCGTAAGTATAAGCCAGATCTCCGGCAGCCGACATGGCACCTCCCATGGGTTCAATGGTGGGAAATCCGGCCGTCCCAGAAATAAACCAATCAAAATCCTGATTATTGAACTCCACCTTTTTCGGGTGCTGATTGGTCCGGTAGAGACTTGCCTGCGGATGCATGGCTGCAACCATCCGGTCATTAAACGTCCATTTATCCTTCTTTGATGTATCTGGCCAGGATGATTCTAAGGCAAAAACCGAATCGATGGTCCATGCCTGTGGCAGGCCCGGTGTCATGGTGGTATCCGGGACCACCAGCGGATGAATATCGGGATGTTCAATTTTTTCCTCATGGGACGAACGGACTCCGTAATTCAGAACCAGTTTCCAGTCGCCCGGATTGGTACGCTGCCAGATGCCCACATAGTACCCCCAGGAACAGCCAGCCATCCGGTTGGAACAGGGAATCGTATCGGGTTGAAACGAAAACGGACCAACCGTATAGCCCAGATCGCCTGATGCGGATACATCCGCCAGATCGGGTGTCCATTTCAGGGTACCTTTAGATTCCTTCTGGGCAGCATACCATTTTTTTCCGTTCACGGGTCCGGGCCGGAACAGAATGGATGAATCGGCAAGAAATCGCAGGAAGGCCATCTTGTGTCCACCAGACACGGAAAGACTGTCGAACCGGATTTCGGTGGCCACCAGACTTTTCAGGCTGGCTTCCCGGTTCTCGGGTGTCGGGCGGGAGGTTTCCAGACCGGGTGAACATGCCGAAAAAAGGAGGATGGGAAACAGATAGGCAATGAATTTCATAACAAGTCCTGATAAACACGGTTGGGACGACACGGGAAGCAGATCGTTCCCTTCCCGGCTCTTTAAAACAGGGGCAAAGATACAGATCGGATGCAGAATGAACAGGTTTTCAGAAAGAAACCGTCTGGCAGACAGCCTGGAATCCCTCACAGATTGATATTCGGGCCCCCGAAGGTGAACTTTGCCCGATGATTCAGCATATCCACTTTATCGGATTTGGTCTGATGGCTTCGTCCTTATCGGCGGCCATCCGCAGATCCCACCCGGCCATACGGTTAACCGCAGAATCGGCTGATGATGGTGCCGGTTTCGGCGTAGAAAAAGCCATCCTGGATTCAGCGCTGACGGTTGAAGGCATTTCCCATCCGGACTCCTGTCTGGTGATCATTGCCACCCCGGTCACCGTGATTTCAAAGGAACTTCAGCGGTTAAATGCCCTGGGATATCCGGGGTGGATCACCGACATCGGAAGCGTTAAATCGTCCTTTCACGGGCAGGCTGGTTCACTCGGATTGAAATATTTCGGTGGCCATCCCATGACCGGGTCTGAAAAACAATCTGCGCGTCACTTCAATCCTGTCATGTATGAAAATGCGGTGTATGTGCTGACCCCGCCGGTCAATGGGGACTGGGACATTCTGAACGACTTCGAGCGGTTGCTTCAGTCGGTCGGGGCCCTTCCCCTGATTCTGGAACCGGCGATCCACGATGAGATTGCCGCGACCATTTCCCATCTGCCCCAGCTTCTGGCCGTCGCTCTGGTGGGTTTTGTGGCGGCCCATCAGAAAGACAATCCGGCCTACCTTCAACTGGCAGCCGGCGGATTCCGCGACATGACCCGCATCGCCTCAAGTCCGGAAGGAATCTGGAAGGACATTCTCTCGGCAAACCGGCCGGTGATTCAGCAGAAACTGAGTGGTTTTATCCGTTTCCTTTCCGGCATGGAGCAGCAATTGGAAACCGGAGATCTCACCGACCTGATGAAGCGGTTTTCCGAAGCCCGGTTCACCCGTGACAGCATCCCCAGGAACACCAAAGGGTTCATCCATCCGCTGTTTGACCTGATGGTTTTGGTCGAAGACCAGCCCGGGGTTATTTTTACCATGAGCAAGCTGCTTTATGAAAACGGGATCAACATCCGCGACATGGAACTGATCAAAGTCCGGGAAGGGTTACAAGGCGCATTCCGGCTTTCATTTTCCACTGAAACAGACTGGACCCGTGCCAACCAGTTACTGAACGAAAACGGATTCCAGTCACAGCGACTTTAAACACACCCCACATGAAAAAAGTAAAAGATTCCATCGTTGAAATGACCGAGTTGGTGACTCCTCAGGATACCAATCACCACGGCAACCTGTCCGGTGGCCGGCTGATGCACTGGATTGATATCGCCGCCGCCATGGCAGCCATGAGACATTGCAACCGGCCGGTGGTAACCCGTTCCATCGATTCTATTTCGTTCAATAACAGCATCCGGCTCGGACAGGCTGTGGTGATTAAAGCCAGTGTGAACCGAGTGTTCAATTCCTCCATGGAAGTCGGTGTGAAAATTTACAGCGAAAACCTCATGACCGGCGACCGCAAACACACCAACTCGGCCTATTTGACTTTTGTAGCACTCGATGCCGACAATCACCCGGTACGCATCATCCCGATCGAACCGGAAACCGACGAAGAACGCCGTCGATTCGAAAAAGCCCTTCAGCGGCGTGAACTCAGACTCCAGGCCAAATGATCAGACTGGTACTTTTTCTTTCCTTCCTGATTCCTCTGTCGGTTTCTGCGCATGAAGCCGATACCACCGACTTTGGAAAGTGCCGGCTGATTTCTCATTCTGCCTTCAGTAAAATTCAGACTCCGGTTCTTGAGGGAATGAAACGGGTGGTTTCTTCATCGGGACGTTTCCGTTTGTACTACACCGAATCGGGAACCGATGCCCTGCCGGTTGCAGACAAAAATTTTAACGGAATCAATGATTTTATCGATTCTTCACTGGTCGAGATCGAGAACATTTTCAAGATCGAAGTCACCGACCAGAATTTACCCCTGACGTTTCTCGACTCTATCCCGGTTTATTTCAGGAATCTGGGCGGCGGAACCTATGGGCAAACCGTTTATACAACGGGATCAACCTATCCTGAACAGGTAAAGGCTGATTACATTGAAATCAATTCCAAACTGAATATCCTGAACACCACCGGAATGGATATGATCAGGGTAACCCTGGCCCATGAATTCTATCACGTTCTTCATATGCAATCCGGAATCTGGATGGGATCCACATCCGATTTTCTTTTCTACTATGAAATGAGCGCCACATTTTTTGAGGAAGTGGTGTACGATTCAATCAACGATTACCGGTTTTATCTGCGTAACGGATTTTATTCAACACCCAGCCAATACATTCATGGAAAGACCTCGAATCTGATTTATTCCATGACCATTTTTTTTCAGTATCTGCGTGACCGGTACGGCGTAAAAAAATCCCTCGATTATTGTACCTCGATTCTGCGAAACCTGAAAACCCGGTCTCCGTCGGTGGCCATGGCACAATCGGCTATTTCCACTTTCGGCCGGTCCATGGAAGATCTCTACAATGACTTTGCCGTCTCGGCTAGCATCACCGGGACTGCTGCCATCGGGAAAAACCTGATGGCTGAAAGCCCGTTTTTTCCCTCTTTCCGGACCAATAACAGCGATACACTGCGCAGTGATTCTGGTTTAATTACTTTTTCAAGGTTATTCCCAACCGGTTATACCATTAAATGGGTGAAACACAACGGTAAAACATGGCCTTTGGCTGTAACCAATGGCGATTTTATCCGGTTTTCTTCCGAAGGATTTTCTGTTCAGTCCGATACACTAAATTTATATTTTGAATATGGCCCCGGTGAAGGCTTTTACCTGGATGCATCCACACGACTGGTTGTTGGATTGGAAAGCAAATCACTGGGCACCTATTTGCGGGCCGGAATTTACAACCCGGACAAAAACCAGGTCGAGTCGGTCCCGATCTTCCGGTTCAATCCACCCACATTTATTCCCGATATGATTATCGGACCCAATCCGGTTATTGCCGGATCCACCCCATTCATTAATATTCTGAACGTAACCCCCATGAAACCGGTGTCGGTTACCATCGCCACTGTCGATGGGCATGTGGTGTATGATCAGACCACCCAACCGTTTTCTGACCGCATTTCCATTCCGGTTACCTCCTGGATTGCTCAGGCGGGAACTGGCATGTACCTCATCCGGGTCGAATCGGGTGACCGGAAACCCCTGTTTGCCAAACTGGCCGTGATCCGTCCATGATCGCGGTTTCCTTCGAGGATCTTGGTCACCGGTTCAGCAGGAACTGGCTCTTCCGTCACCTGAATGGTCACTTTCAGACCGGAGATTTTGTTTTGGTCACCGGCCGCAACGGAGCAGGCAAGTCGACGTTGTTACGCATGACCGGTTTACTGGCCGATTCCCTCGAAGGAAAAGTACATCTGTCCCCTTCCGGTCAATACACGAAACTGAACCGCCATCTCTGGTGCGGGTATGTGAGTCCGCCCGTGAGGTTGTATGCCGAACTGACGGGAGAGGAAACCCTGAGACTGGCTGCTGACTCCCGGCAGCTTACCCCAGATGCACGGCTTGACTCCTGGAAGGCATCCTCCGGACTGTCGGCCTCTGATTGGAATAAACCCGTTCGCCAATGGTCCTCCGGCATGACCCAGCGATTGAAATTGCTGACAGCCTGTATGCATGCACCTCACCTGCTGTTACTTGATGAACCATTTTCAAATCTAGATCAGTCCGGCAGGAACTGGTTTGAATCCATCCTGGCAGATATGCGGTCTTCCACGCTTATCTTTCTGGCAACGAATGACCCGGCTGATTTTGAGCTTTCTTCCACCGTGATCCGGATTGGTGATGAGAAGGCTTAAGTGGTTGTTCATTGCGCTGATGACCGGGTGTTCCTCCCAGTTTCGGTCCGATGCACCACCCGACATTCCGTGGGCATCCTCACCCGATTCAATCCGTAAATATGTGCAGGTTCTGACCTCACCAGCCCTCGGTGGACGTGAAAGCGGCAGCCCTTTCGAAAAAATTACGCTTGATACCCTTCATGGATTGATGACTCCGTTTATTAACGATTCCAACATCACCATGCAGCCCTTCCGGGTACAGGAACTCACCACCAATACCGATTCGACGCTGATCACAATCGGAGATCACTCCCTCCTCTTCGGCACTGATTATTATCTGTTTAACCCTCCCGGTCCGATGGTGGTGGATCAGCAGGGACCCCTTCGCTTTTTCGCTGAACCAACGGGTGAAGCAATCAACCTTCCGATGGTGATCATGCCGGTAACCGAATCGGGTGATTGGTTCCGGTCCTATCATTCCATGCTGGGTAAATCCGTTTCCGTTAACCCCGAAGTGGTATTTCTGCTTCAATCCCCCGATGAAATTCACGACTGGCCCGAAAACCTGTCGTGGTTTACCATGAATCCGGCTTCCTTTTCCGGGACCGACTTTGTGGAAGATCCTTTCCCGGCCGTCGTTCTGTCGAAACTGGTGTCGGAAAAACTCGGCAAAGCCTTCATCCGGCAACCGGATACCAGTTTTACCGCGGCCGTTCAGATCAGAATACGCCAGAACGAAAAAGAGTATGCCAATCTGGTGGTTCAGTTACCCGGTCAGGATCCGGATCCAAAGACCATCGTCATTGGTGCCCATCTCGATCATCTGGGGTCCAGGCCGGGGGGTGTTTACTATCCGGGAGCCGATGACAATGCATCGGGTGTTGCGGCACTGATCGAATCCATCCGTCAGATCAGGCAATCTGGCTGGAAACACCGGCACAATCTGGTATTCGTCTTTTTTGGCGGGGAGGAAAAGGGTTTGATGGGAGCCATTCACTTTGCAGCCGACCCCACACCGGTATTGCCTTCCCTCAGTCAGGTTGTTGCCATGATCAATGCGGACATGGTGGGTCGTGAGCACCCCGATTCCATCGAAGTGGTAGGCCATGACCGACTGAAAGCCGATTTTCAGAAACAGGTCGAATCACTAAACGGAAAACTGGCCCTTCATCACTCTTACCGGATGAACTCGGATCGCAGTTCGGCCGATGTGTATTACCGGAGCGACCACTACCCCTTTGCCGAAAAGGGAATCCCTGTGGTTTTTATCACCGATGGAATGGGTGAAAACCAGTTCCGGTATTCTCCGGCCAATGATTATCACCGGTCCGATGACACGGCCGACCTGCTCGACTATGAAAAGATCAGCCGGGTGAGTAACTGGATTCTGACCCTGGTCGGACGCCTCGATCAGAACTGAAACGCCCCGACCGTTCAGAAAATGATCAGTCCCTATCTTTTTTCTATATTTGCAGGTTCATCACCTTTTTTCCATAAACGGATCATTACAACCATGAAAACTTTCTCTTCATTTCTCGCTCTGGCTGGTCTTGCCATTCTGACCGCCTGTTCATCAGAACCGGCCAATGTTCAGGAGTTTCAGGAACTGGTTCAGAAACTGGATGCCAAAAACAATCAGATTGTATCGGTGAACCAGGAAATCAGACAACTGGTCCGGGAATACAACACCCAGGTACCTCCCTCTCAGCGGGTGGCACTGACCGGCGTCGATTCGCTCGGTTTCAGTGAAAAGCAGCAACAGGTGCTTTCCGAGTTGCTTCAGATGGAAGAAAACGTGAGTTACCGCGGTCTTCTGCAGCAGATTGTTGATAAAAATGCCGAAGTCTGGGATCTGGCCGGCCAGGTTGCCGAACTCCGCGATAAATTACCGGTACCACGCCGCGTTAAAGCTGGTGATACGCACTTCGATCTGGTGATGCTGTATCTTAAAAACGAGAAAAGTCTCGATGAAAAAACCGCCCGCGATCTGGCAGAAAAAACCATGCTGATCGATGAACTGGTTCCGGGATTTGATGTGTGGATGTACTACAATGATGGTACGTTCGGAACCTTCGTTACCCAGGGAACCGCACCGGTTTCACCGAATAAATACAAATACTCCATCCGTCGCGAGCAGATTGCCCGTGAAACTCAAAAGGTGCTTCAGCAATACAAAGATTCCCTGGTTCAGGCAACCACCGATACCCTTAAGACACAAGGGGTGGTGACTCCCTGATTTTTTTCCGGATTTCCCGCTGCAGTGATCACCCGATTTACGGCTGATCGCTGCAGAACGGACCGGCTTTCACCGGATGCATTCCGCATACCGGACTGCCTTTCCTCTCAATTAAATCGATCCACATGAGTACTGCAAAAATTTACGATCCCAGTCAGGTCGAAACCACCCGTTATTCCGCCTGGCTACAGAATGGTCATTTCCGGTCAGATGCTGCTTCTTCAAAGGAAAAATACTGCATCATGATTCCCCCTCCGAATGTCACCGGCGTGCTTCACATGGGTCACGTGCTCAACCTGACCATTCAGGATGTTCTGAGCCGCAAAGCACGCATGAAAGGAATGGATGTACTCTGGCAGCCGGGAATGGATCATGCCGGAATCGCCACGCAGACCCGTGTTGAACGCACACTCCGTCAGGAAGAAGGGAAAACCCGCCACGATCTCGGACGCGATGCATTCATTGCCCGTGTCTGGCAATGGAAGGAAAAGTACGGCGGAATCATCTTTAACCAGTTTCAGAACCTGGGACTTTCCTGCGATTGGGATCGCAGCCGGTTTACCATGGATGAAGGACTGTCCCGTGCCGTCCGGAAAGTTTTCGTGGAATGGTACCAGGCCGGCCTGATTTACCGCGGAAACCGGCTCATCAACTGGTGCCCCGCTTCCATGACGGCGCTCTCCGATGAAGAAGTGATTTACAAAGAGCAGAACTCGAAACTGTATTTTTTCCGGTATCCGCTGGCCGATGGATCGGGTCACGTGGTGGTGGCCACCACCCGTCCGGAAACCATGCTGGGTGATACAGCCGTGGCCGTTAATCCATCCGACGAACGCTACACGGCCCTGATTGGCAAACAGATTGATCTGCCACTCACAGGACGGAAAATTCCGGTCATAGCCGACAGTTATGTCGATCCGGCCTTTGGAACCGGCGTGGTAAAAATCACCCCGGCTCACGACCCCAACGACTATGAAATGGCACTGCGGCATCACTTGCCCATGATCAACATCATGAATCCCGATGCCAGTCTGAATGAGGAGGTACCGCCAGCCTACCGCGGACTCGACCGGTTCGATGCCCGCAAAAAGGTGGTTGCCGATTTTGAAGCAGCCGGTCTGCTCGAAAAAATTCAGGATCACCCCAATAAAATCGGCTATTCAGAACGGGCCGATGTGGTGATTGAACCCCGGCTCAGTGACCAATGGTTTGTGAAAATGGAACCCCTCGCCAAACCAGCCCTCGAGGCTGTCCGGAATGGCGATATCCAATTTTACCCGGAACGGTGGGTGAAGACCTACGAACACTGGATGACCAATATCAAAGACTGGTGCATTTCCCGGCAACTCTGGTGGGGACACAGAATTCCGGTCTGGTACTGCGATTCCTGTGGTCATATTACCTGTGCCATGGAAGATCCGACCGTCTGCGAATCGTGTAAGTCCACCAGCATCCGTCAGGATGAAGATGTGCTCGACACCTGGTTTTCCTCGCAGTTATGGCCATTTTCCACACTGGACTGGCCGGAAGACTCCCTGTACCTGAAATCCTACTACCCGACCAATGATCTGGTCACCGGACCCGACATCATTTTCTTCTGGGTAGCCCGGATGGTCATGTCCTCCCTGTACTTCACGGGAAAAGTCCCGTTCAGAAACGTGTATTTCACCGGCATTATCCGGGATAAAATCGGCCGCAAAATGTCGAAATCCCTCGGAAATTCCCCCGAACCGCTCGACCTGATTAAAACGTATGGCGCCGACGGACTACGGGTTGGTATCATGCAGATGGCTCCCCAGGGAACCGATGTTCATTTCGATGAAGAACGTCTGGAACAGGGACGAAATTTTGCCAACAAAATCTGGAATGCCTTCCGGTTTCTGGATCAGTTTACCGATGAGTCCAACCGGTTCGATGATCAGTTGCCGGCTTCCCTTTCCGACCTGGCCGATCGCTGGATGGTTCACCGACTGCAGATGGCCATCAGAGAAACCGAGTCTCTTTACTCCCGTTACCGGATGAATGAGGTTATCAATACCATTTATGAGGTTATCTGGGGTGATTTCTGCGACTGGTATCTTGAGCTGATCAAACCGCGACTGTATGGTCAGGATCCCGATGTAAAAAACCAGACACTGGGTCTGGCCATCCGCATTTTCGGCGATCTGATGAAACTGCTTCATCCGTTTATGCCCTACATCACCGAGGAAGTCTGGCAAAATCTCAAAACTCGTCCGGCCGGAGCCACCATTCTGTACGATGCATACCCGGTTTCAGATGAGCGATATACCAACGAAATCGCTGCACGCGACATGGCCTTTATTCAGCAGTGCATCAATTCCATCCGGAATGTCCGTGTGGAAATGAATGTGCCGCCGGGAAAACCCATCAGTCTGCAGGTCAGAACAACCGACGCCGGATTCACCTCTCTGTTTCTCGACAACAAAATCTATTTCGAAAAACTGGCCCGTGTGGCATCCATCGAAGCCGATCCGTCGATGGTAAAACCCGAAAAGGCTGGGTCCATTGTGGTAGCCGGGCAGGAATTGTTTATTCCGCTTGAAGGACTTATCGATACCGGTGCCGAAAAAGCCCGTCTTCAGAAGGAGATCGACCGGTTGACCGGCATTCTGAAAGGTACCGAGGCCAAACTGAACAATCCGGGATTTCTGGCAAAAGCACCTGCTGCAGTGCTGGATGCAGAAAAGGAAAAAGCCCAGTCGGTGCGCGAAAATCTGGAAAAACTGGCCGAGGCCTATCGCCAATTGGGATGAGAAACTCCATTCATCCCCACCTGCTGGTAACCCTGATTCAGGGTCGGTTTCTGCTGCTGAAAAACCAGATCGTCCGGCGGAAACGGTGGGGTCTGGTGGTCATGGCCGTTCTCAGTCTGCTGTTCATTGGTTTTCAGTGGATTGCCGGTGCCTTCGCCGGAAATGCCATCGCCTCCATCAGAGAGTTGGATGGTCATGCCTTCTGGGGGTTTCTCCTGTTTCTCTCCTCGCTGTTTGCCTTGCTGCTTCCGCTTCGGTCACCCACCATGATGATTCCGCGTGATCTGCAGTTCCGGTACCTGCCCGTGCCCGATTTGAATTGGTATCTGGCCGATTGGGCCGACCGTCTGATGCAAACCTCCTTCTGGTTCCCCTTCAGCCTTTTTTCCGGCTTGGCACTGACCTTTTTCCCCCCGGAAAAGGTACTTCCGGCCATGTTCCTGTTGTTTTTATGGGTGACCTTGCTTTCCATGCTGTCACGCCTGGTTACCAGCCTTGTGATCGGATTTACCCGCACCCGGAACCAGCAGCGGGGGTTACTGGCTGCATTTCTGATTTTATATTTCGGATTCGTATTCTGGACCGGTGACCGCAGCACCAGCGAGTACCGGGTCGAATCCATCACTTCCTGGTGGTTCAGCCGGCCGGTGGTGAATTCCATGATGGAACCAGCACTTTCCGGTATTTTCTGGATCTTCCTTGCCTGGACCGGCCTGATCTGGCTGGACTGGAAGGCGTTTCTTTCCCTTTCAACCACCGAAGAGTCCATGAGCAGCAAACCCTCTGCACCCGGATCGGTTGTGCGACGAACACCCATTGGCTCCCCCTGGCTGGCCATCCTGTTCCGGCATCCCACCTTTGGTCTGATGATGCTGGTCTTTCCCGTCATCGCTCTGGTCAGCAACCGCGACGCATGGAATCTGAGTCCGCTTCAACAACTGATGGAAACCGATGGCCGGTCGGTGGTTTTGGTGTTCGCCGCTGGATTCTGGGCCTACGGTCTCGGATTACTCGGTTCATTTGGCCTGACGCACCTCACCCATCCCGATAAACTGCGCACGCTGATGATTCCCTTTAAACTGGTGCAGATTCCGGTGGTTATAATCATCGCCATTCTGATCAATCTGCCCACCATGCCGGGACTTGCCGGATCGGTTCTGATCGAATTTCTGACCACCCGCATTCTGCTGGCTGTGGCACTGGCTCTTTTCATTGCCGACGGACTGCTTCTGTTGAACCCATGGCTGTTCCCACGGTTCCCCTCGCGGTCAGGCCGGTCTCCCAGAACAGCAGGAACCATGATTTTTAATCTGATCCTTTTCGGGGGTGTGCTGGTCATGCTGGGCGGACAATCGCTGCTGACACTGATGGGACCCGGTTCACCAAACCTGTGGATGGTCCTCGCATCCTGCCTGATCTATCTGGCCCTGTCGTTTGCAGCCATGCCTTACCTGCTGGCTCAGATCTGGTACAGGGGCAGACATGCTTTCATTTCGCGATACACGGAGCTTACATGATTCCTGCCATTGAACTCTCCGGTCTGACCAAATCGTGGCCGTCGGGAACCGCTGTGAACCACCTCGATCTGACCGTTCCCACCGGATGCATTTTTGGTTTTCTGGGACCAAACGGGGCCGGAAAAACCACCACCATCCGGATGATCAGCCGTCTGACCGAACCGACTTCTGGCTCTATCCGGATTTTTGGCAAATCGGTTGACAATCTGACGGCAGAAGACCGCCAGGCTGTCGGCGTGTTGTTTTCTGAACCCGCCCTTCATGATCTGATGACCGCCGGTGAAAATGCCTCCTGGTTTGGTCGCCTCTCCGGATTGAATGAACGTTCCATTAATCAGCGGATGGCACGGCTGGGACGGTGGCTGGGAGTCGATACAGCCGATTCGAAACTGGCTGGTGATTTTTCTTCGGGCATGCGCAAAAAACTCGGCCTGCTCTGCGCCATGATGGCCCACCCGAAACTGCTGATCCTCGATGAACCTTTCGAATCGGTTGATCCTGCAGGAACCCGGCGGATCAGACGTCTGCTGACCAGTTATGCACAGGCGGGCGGAACGGTGTTTCTTTCCAGTCACGTCCTCTCACAACTCGAGGCCGTGATGACCCATCTGGCCATTATCCATCATGGTGAATTGGTTCTGTCGGGTGAAATCGGAACCATCCGCTCCGAGCTGCAATCCCTGCAGCAGAAAACCGATCTGGAAAGTATTTTTCTGTCGTCCACCGACATGGACGATGAACCCGATATTGAGTTTACTTGGGAAGATCCGGCGTAAGGCCTTCGTCCTCAACCAGAAATGGGGTATGAAAATGGTGCTGCCCGAGAAGGGCCACCAACCGATCGTTCCTGATCAGACGGTATTGCTCGGGACCATCATCGGGGTTTTCACCGAAAAACAGGTAGGACCGGCGTGCATTCGCAACCAGATCGCGCCACCACCAGGCTTTTCCATCCGATACATTTAACTGCAGACCCTGATCTCCCGTCACCAGCAACCGCTGAATGTACTCAGCCAGATCGCTGACGTGAATCAGGTTGACGGTCTTGTTCCGGTTCCTGATCAGCCCCTTGGCCAACCATTCATACGGATGTTTGCCATACCCCCACAGACCGGAACAAACCAGCCAGTTGGCACCCTGTTCCTTCAGAAACAGTTCGGACCGGACCCGTTCCGTAGAGTGATTGACCGGGGATAGCTCGGTAATTTCCCCGGTTTCAGGCAGGTAGCAACTGGTGGTCCCGAGCACCACACGGATCACCGAATCCCGGCTTTTTAAAAAGGCATGAAACTCCCGAACCTGCTCTTCAGGAACCGCCGGGAACGTCCATATCAGATCACTGCCTTCCGGGATGGAAGACCACGTGCCTTTATCGGAGAGATCAAACCGAAGATTGATCCAGGAATCTGATTTCGGATGCCGGGAGGTCCCATGAATCTCGACCGGGGTTTCAAGAAACCGGTCACGAATGGCCTCGGCTGCAAATCCGGCTCCGAGCAGAATCAGTTTATTCATTGTTTCCGCACCACCACACGGGTTACCGATCCGGGACCTGAATGATGGCCCTCATCAAGTTGAATCACACAACCTTCTAACCGGATGATCTCATAACCGGTTCCGAATTCACGCCGGATCTCTTCTGGTGTCACCAGCATGTCCGCATCTTTGGGTCCGCCCGACTGATAGTATAACTGTTCAGGGGAAAATTGCTCTGAAATAAAATAGCCACCCGGTTTGAGTGATTGATGGATACCTGCATAGACCAGATGCCTGTCCGCAGAAGGCAGATGACAGAAAATGTTCACGATGCCATCCCAGGAATCAGCCATCCACGGACCCGATTGAACTGATTGAATCTGGTAATCGAGCCGGATCTGGTGTTTTGAAGCCAGCTGAAGCGCCTTGTCGCGTCCCATGACGGACTGATCAACCGCCGTTACCCGGTAACCGTTGCGAGCCAGCCAGACCGCATTCCGCCCTTCACCTTCTCCGAGACTCAACACATGTGAACCTGATTTCAGAACCACCGCAGCCTCACGCAGGAATTCATTGGGTTCTTCCCCGTACAGAAAGGAGGTCTGACTGTATCGATCATTCCAAAAACCGGCGTTCATTCGTCATCCTTGCAGGGATTGAGTAACTTTGAAGCCATGAAAAATACACATTTTCTGATCAAAATCAGTCTGATCCTGTTTTCGAGCCTGCTGGTTCTGTTTCTGGCAGCGGTTCTGCTGTGGCCAACAGCCATCCGGTACGTCCTCGATCGTCAGCTGACCTCTCTTGAAGCAAGATGGAACGGAACGGCCACTTACCAGTCTCTCGAGGTCGATGGACTCACCATCCGACTGAAGGGCCTGGATCTTTCAGGAAATCAATCCGGCAAACAATCACTCATGTCCGCCCGGCTGCTCGAAGTCACTCTTTCCTGGAGTCAGTTCTGGACTTTCAGCCGCATTCCCGACTCCTTCCGGATGGATAGTGCCAGCATTTATCTGGTACGCGATGCATCGGGACGCTGGAATTTTTCAGACATAAGACAACAAGACCTGCCTTCCGACACAACTGCAACGGGTTTCCCCAAAATCACCGGTCCCCTTCGTTGGTTGCTCAACCGGCTTTCTGCCGATCAGATTCCGCAGGTATCGGTCACCAATACCCGCATGCGCATTCAGACTCCCGATTATGACTGGCGGCTCGACTCGCTGGTTACTCTTATCGGAAACAACCAACTGTCCATCCGGCTGAAAAGTCCGCAGAATGTGCTTCAGGCAACCGGGACTATTCACGGGGATTCGCTTTCCATTCTGATCAACGATCCGTTCCGGCTGACGCTTCCCCTGCCCATCGAAAAACCCCTCGTCCTTACGGGCAAAGCCGGTGCATTTACCATGACATCGGATGGATCATCCAGTTTCACTTTCGAAGGCGGCTATCAGCAGCTGATGTTTTCTCATCCCGGTCTGGCCGTTCAGCCTGTTCTGTTCCGGGCCTTCCGGGGCAAAACAACGGTGTCCTTTCCTTCTGGAAATCTGATGGAAATCCGGTCCGAATTCAACCCCGGCGATCTTCAGGTGAACCATGACTTTACACTGGATGAAAATCAGGATAAACCGGTGATCACCTCTGGCCTGAATCTTGAACCTGCCGGCATGGTCCTGTTCCGCCGGTCCCTGCCCGATGCCATCCTGGGTCCGCTTACCGAGTTCAGATTTTCTGGTGAACTGGGGTATGACCTGTCCATACAGGTCGATTTTAATCAGTTGGATAGTCTTAAACTGGAAGGAACGGTTCTGACCCGTCAATTCAGTGTGCTCTCACCGGGTGTGGATTTCAACCGGCTGGATACCACCTTTTATCAGACCGTGTACGACGGAACCGATTCGGCCGGAACCGTTCTGATTGGTACACAGAACCCGGACTTTGTTCCCTTTTCAGCCATTCCTTCACATCTGACCGGTGCTGTTCTGACCAATGAAGATGGTCAGTTTTTCAATCATCGCGGATTCAATCCGGAAGCCTTCCGGTTGGCCCTGATCGCCAATCTGGAAAGCCGGGGTTTCCGCCGGGGTGCCTCCACCATTTCCATGCAGCTGGTTAAGAATCTCTATCTGAACCGGCGGAAAAACCTGGCCCGGAAATTTCAGGAACTGGTCATTACCTGGCTGCTCGAGTATCAGCGGCCGGTGAGTAAGGAACGAATGCTGGAAATCTACCTGAACATGATTGAATGGGGTCCCGGTGTGTACGGAATCGGTCCGGCCGCCCGGTTCTACTTCAATAAACCGGCAACGACCCTCACGCCGGAAGAAAGCTTCTTCCTGGCAACACTAGTTCCCTCTCCTAAGAAATATGCCCGCCGTTTCCGTTCAGGCACCCTGTCACCCGCCGTTGTGGAAACGATGGATTTTATTGCAGGGAAAATGGTCCGGGCCGATCGGCTGGATTCTGCTAATTTCAGCGGATTGAATTGGGAATCGATTCAGATCACCGGACCCGCCAAAGTGGCCATTCTGCCCACGGTGACCGATTCAGCCACAACCATCGACCTGAGTGAGGACGACCGGGATTAAGGGATCTGCCGACGCAGATTCAGACTTCCCGAGGGTTCCCCGATCCGTAATCCGTCCGCAGGAAAAGGCTCTGAATCGGTCAGTTGTTGTCTGACCCGGTCCGGTAAAAACCACCGGATGACCGACGGTGTCTGATGAAACTCACAGGACCATTTCAGGAAAAGAGCCGTTTCGGTCCATTCCAACCGGCAGCTGACCGTTCCGAACGGAGTTCCCGTGTTTTTTATTTCGACCAGACCATCCGGCCTGGCAAACCATTCCGGATCGGTTACGGGTGTCAGCCAGAGTTCATCCTGCCAGTCACATACCAGACAATCTCGTACCATGGAAACCCATTCTGCATTGGCCCATCCATGATGGCCCTCTCCCATCACCCCGCCTCCGAGTGTCGGATGAAACGCTTCAGGCCAGGTGTACGTCGGTGTGGCTGTTTCTGCCAGAGAACGTAAATGAGTCCACAGGACCGGATCCCGCTGGTACAAATAAAACCGAAGCAGGTGAAGTGAGAGATAGACATTCACTCCAGTATGCGCCACCGGATGAAAAAACCGTCCCGTGGTCATAAACCGGCTGATGAGAAAACGACAGGATTCCGTGATGAGCGGATCGGAAAACTCAACCAGCTGAAGCGGGTACAAAGCTGCCAGAATGCCGATTGAACCTGCATCGGCATGTCGCTTGGGTGAAGCCGGAACCGCTCCGTTTCCATCCCGCGCGACCAATCGGACCGATCGGAAAAGGGTTGTCCGGTATTCCTCCCTTTCCCGGTCCAACCATTGAAGCTGGGCCGGTTGTCCGGTTTGTGCAGCCAGCATAGCGAGCGAATCCAGACCGGCCAGGCTCCAGAAATTATCCCAATAGTAAAAATCATTTGCCCCGAAATGTTCGGCACTGAATCCGGCAGGTAGCAAGCCCCTGATCTCGTGGTCGGGTCCGGCCTGAATGCGTTTTTTCTGAATCCATCGTGCGCCCTGAACCAGCTCATTCCAAATGTGAAGGATGGTTTCCTGATCCCGGGTATACCTCCAGTACTGACCGGCTAACCAGAGCAACTGTCCGTTCGAATCCCACTCTCCTTCCTGGCTTTCAAAAAAGCCATCGGGCTTTTGCCGGGCAGGTGCTGCCAGAAGCAACGCCTTCACGGGTGCTGCCTGTCCCGATTTCAGCAGGACCATTCCCAGAAAGGCGGCATCCCTGAACCAGAAATCCTGATAAATCAGGTAGCCCGGAATCAGGGCAGACCCCTGCACAAATAACGATTGATAACCGATCGCCGAGGTCGTCACCGGCTGAAGTTGTTCATCCGGAATCGAAATCGACAGCGCATGATCCCATTCCCGGTTCCATCGGTAGTAAAACCGGTTCTTAGCCCGGCTGTAGTTAAACATCTCTGGATCTTCCCAATCCAATGCCTGCAAACCATCCGAAACCGCCAGCGGAAAGGCAAAATCCAGATTCTCGATGTCACCGGCCAGGATATTCAGGTGAAAGACCGATGCCGCAGTTGCCAGCCCCATCGGACAGGAATCCTTCATCACCGGACGCTTTTTCATGGGCATGTTCCAGACATCACCCGCCTTGTCACTGCCGGCCAGAACCACCGTTGGGGTATCTGGTGAAATCACCGCCGGCTGCTGATTCACCCACCACAACCGCCTTCCCTCTTCGTAACGCACGTCGTAGACCGGGGAAATCCCTTCGGGGTTGTACGGCCGGACTGACATCCAGATTTTAACCGACTGCATCCGGTGAGTGGTATTGCGGATTTTCAGGCGGGTGAATCCGAAATCAAAACCTGCCACCGTCGAGACAAACACATTTTGGCGGATTCCCACGCCCTTTGCAGTGGTCATCTGCCGGCGGATTAACGGAAACCGGTTGGAAATGTAACTGTCAGGTTCGGGCGGGCCATCGAACAGCGGAACCAGATGATCGCCTTCCTGCAACCAGAACTCGATGGAAAAGCCGTCACGCAAGGGGGTCATCATCATGCCAGGATCGACCACCAGACGTTCGGTGTGGTTTGGCAGACCGAGCAGGGTCCAATTTCTGAAAACCCGGTTCTGGCAGATGATCAGATGGGCCACCGCCTGAAACTGCGGATCGGCCGGATTCCCCTGACGCATCAGCCAGTACGGCCATTTCCAGTGAGTGCGCGTCTGCCAGGCCAGTTGGGTGTATAAACCGCGGCCAAACATTTTAAGTCCGAGACTCAGAATTTCCGATGGCAAGGCATGATCGGCCGGCTGTCCGTATTTCGCAGCCAGTTCAAGAAACGGCCCCGATTGCTCCAGTTTCATGCCGGGGAACAGCCACCTGGCCATCTGGATCAGGGCGGGAAGAAAGGGAACCACCGGACCTCCGGATTGGGGAAAGGATTAATTCTGCGAAATGGCGGGAACCCCGCCGGGGATCACTTCATGAAAAACGGTTTCATGAATGGTGTACTTCAGATACGGAGTCAGCGGAAGGGACTGCATGATGTCATCGGCTTTTTCCAGACTATCAGCAAGGATGACTATCCACAGCATGCTGCGGTCGGCCGCCAGTGTATAGCCGATGATCCGGCGGTTGAGCATGTGTCCGTTCACCCTGGCACGGTGGTCCGGAATCAGATCGATCATCCGATCGGTCAGCTCGGGAATATGCGCAGTCACCATGTATGTCATACCGGTTTCCCCTCAGTAAAGGTTTGACTGAAGTTAGCCAATGTTTCCATTTTATCCAGCGCCAGTCCGTCACTGATCGAGGCCTGTGCCAGTTCATATCCTTCGAACAGACTGCCAGTCAGACCCGACACATAAATGGCAGCCCCGGCATTCAAAGCTACCATGGCCCGCCCGGCACCATCGCGCCTGCCGGCAAAAATATCCCGGATGATGGCCGCATTGTCCTCCGGCGTTCCGCCCAGCAGGTCTTCATGACGGTAGTCCGGCAGATGAAATTCGATCGGATTGATGCGGTACGTCCGGATTTCGCCCGATTTCAGTTCGGTCAGCACGGTTTGACCGGTCACCGACAGTTCATCATAGCCACCGGTTCCGTGAGCCACCAGCACATGTTCAGACCCCATGGCCTGAAGCACTTCAGCAAACAACTCAGTCAGACCGGGATGAAACACCCCGATGACCTGCCTGCGGGCACGGGCCGGATTGGTTAACGGACCCAGCATGTTAAAGATTGTGCGGACTCCCATTTCCTTCCGTGGACCGATGGCATGTTTCATGGCAGGATGAAGCGTCTGGGCGAAAAGAAATCCGATTCCGGTTTCATCGACACAACGGGCCATCTGGTCGGCATTCAGGGAAATGTTGATTCCAAGCGCCTGAAGCACGTCGGCACTACCCGATTTCGACGAAACCGCCCGGTTGCCATGTTTGGCGACTTTCACGCCGGCACCGGCTGCCACAAAGGCGGCCGCGGTGGAAATGTTAAACGTTCCCGAAGCATCCCCACCCGTTCCGCAGGTATCAACCAGCGGCGAAACGGTTGGTTTCACCACCGTGGCAAAATCGCGCATGGCCTGTGCCGACCCGACGATTTCATCGACCACTTCCCCCTTCATGCGCAGGGCAATTAAATACCCGGCAATCTGGGTTGGCAATGCCTGCCCCGACATGATATCATTCATCACCTGATACGCTTCATTCCGGCTGAGGTGATGCCCCTCGACAATTTTCTTTAACGCTTGCTGAATCATACCCGATTTCCCTGATAATGACGTGGTGTCATCAATATATTAACCTGATTAAAAATATCCTGACCTTTACCTGGCTATTGGTTCCACCAACTAACAGTCCGGTTGAATCTCCTGACAGAAAAACGCCGGGGTAAAAGCACCTTTGACTGGCAACTTTACAGAAAACCAGAAAATAACGATTTATTGAATCTATTTTATTGAAACCAGTTAACAACCTGAAGGTTTGAAACCATTTCGAATTCTGACTGATTATTTGTCACAAGGATGCCAGAGTAAAAAAGAACGGTTGAGGCAATTAATAAATCATTGGGCCCAACAGGTTTACCCGATTTCTCACAGGAACTACGAATTTCTGCATAAATATCCGCCATCGATTCTGAAAAGGAAATCACCTCAAATGGTTCGAGAAATGTCCTGATTTTAATCAGGTTTTCCTCTTTTCGTTTGCTTTTATATGCTCCAAAAATCAACTCCGCTTTTACAATCGATGGAATTTTTACAGTGGAAGGAATAGTGGAAAGTAGTTTGTCTCTGATTGAGGTGCTTGTCCCATTCAAAAAGTAGATACATGTATTTGTATCTAAAAAATAAATCATAAATCCATCCGAAGGTGATCAGTAGATAATCCTTGATCACCGGGATCTGTAAAAGTCTCATCCGTAATGGATCCGAACAGCTTTTCAAAGTCCTTGGGGTATTGCGGATCAATATGGGACTTAAGTTGATCACTCACCCATTTTGAAATGGAAACCTTTTCCCGGGCAGCAGCTCCCACTATCTTCCTTAAAGTTGCCTCGTCTATGTATAAGGAAATCTGTGGCATGGTTTACTCTGATTTTTAATCTTTCACCTAAAGGTAAGTCAATATAAGTATACTTGCAAGTATACTTACGCTACTGGTTTCAACCAATTAAGTATCAGAAGAATCGGAAGAACAGAATAGCTTCAGGATCAGATCACGTTTTTCCCAGCCATATCCCACTCACCCATGCGCCTTTAACAGATACGTCTTGTAGTCAAAGGCCGGACTTCTTTCCGGGGTGTGGCAGGTACGGCAATCTTTTTCGGCTGTGCGATCGCGGGTGACGGTACAGCGTTTGGCGGTGGGATCCACATGCACTTCATGGCATTGCTGGCAGTGCACATTCACCCAGCCGGAGGTTTCCTGCGTATTCCTGAAGTAGTTCACATCGCCATAATGCGTTGTGTGGCAGGTCAGACAATCGCTGTCTTTTTCCATGCCGGCATTTTTCAGAGTTTCGAAGGCATGTGCATGGCCAGAAGTCAGCCATTGATCGGTGATGGCCTTGTGGCAGCTTCCGCAATTTTCCACCGACACATTGCCCATTAATTCCGGTTTAAGGTCGGGTTGAACCGAATCGGTCTCGGCATAGTATTTATTGATCTTGGCCCAGACCAGTGAATCGCCGTAAATCGTCGAATCGAGCAGAATACGGTTAAAATGATCCATCCGGAATTTCCCGTCGATGAATTTCCCTTCCAGAACACCCACCCGTTCTCCATCAGGTCCGTTCTGAACGATCGGCGTTTCATTCACCACCCACAGGGAATCCCGCACATCCTGATCATGAGCCGAAATGATCAGAGACAACTGCGGAAACTGTTCCGCCATCTGTTTATCCTGAAACAATCCCAGATGCGAGAGCAGGATGACGTTTCGTATCTCCTTTTTTTCCAGTTCGGCCAGAACGGCTGCCAGAATGGTGGAAGGATCGGCCACAATCAGCTGGCTGCGGGTCGAATCGGGCAGGATATCGAGCAGTTGCGGGTCGATCAGGCTGATAATAGCCACCTGTTCGCCTTTTCGTTTAACGACACGCGCACTTTTACCCAGGTTTGTCAGATTGGCCGAGGTCATGGGAAGCGGCGCCATCCACCGATCATAAAATCCAAGTCCGTTAATCAGATCCTGCTCACCAACCCCGATGGCGTCATACTGCAGCATCATCATGATCTCAGCCACATATTTATCGCGAAGCGGAAACCGGTAATAAGTAGAAAGCACATCGCCGCCATCCAGGTAGATGGCATCCCGGTCGGCAACAGAAGCCGTGGCAAAAATGGCCATCCGCCGGTGAAGGCCGCCGTTTTTATGCCCCGAACACCCGCAATCTTCCAGATATCCATTGGTATTGTGGGTAAACACAATGGTATGCGAGGGGGTGAACCAGTCGCAGGCGGTGAAGAGGGACGAGAAAATAATAATCGGAAGTACACTCAGGAGTCTCATGGATTAAAAGTAACGCGCTGACAGGTCGATTTCAAAGAACGGGGGCCGGGATGAACTTTATACCCGACCTGCCTGAATGTACCTTTGCACCCATGAATCTACCATTTACCACCATCATCTTCGATCTCGGCGGTGTCATCGTCAACATCGACTATCACGATACCGTGCTGGCCTTTCACGACCTGGGCTTTACCGGTTTCGATCAGCATTTTTCCTTCCATCAGCAGATGGATGTCTTCGATCAGTATGAAATGGGACTGATTTCCTCTGCGGAATTCCGCTCCCGTCTGAACCGGCAGTTTAACCGTTCCTTACCCGATGCGGAATTCGACCGCGCCTGGTACACCATGGTAAAAGACATTCCTCCCTACCGGATTGACCTGATCAGAAAGGTGAAGTCCCGTTACCAGACCTTTCTTCTGAGCAACACGAATGAAAGCCACATCCGGCTGTTCAATGAATACGTCCATTCTTCATTCGGACTGAAGGATCTGTCTGACCTGTTCCATAAAATGTACTATTCTTACGAGGTTCACCTGCGGAAACCCGATGTGGCCATTTACCGGCATGTGCTGGAAGAAAACGGGCTCGATCCGCAGAAAACCCTGTTTATGGATGACAATCCGGCCAATGTGGCGGGATCAAGGCTGGCTGGCATTCCCACCATTCACATGACGGGCGGATTGGAATTGTCGGATGTTTTCGATGTGGAAACCGGACAGTTGAAACCTGTGGTAATGGATCTGGTTCAGCAGTAACCCAGCCGGTGACCGATCCGGTACACGCCTTCCAGTACCAGATCGGGAACCTGTTCCATGCTCAGAACCGAATGCGACCGGATAAACGTACTGAATCCGCCGGTAATGGTCAGTTTCAGTGGCTGATCAAATTCCTTCTGAATTTCACCGATGATACCCTCGGCCGATTTCAGTGAGCCGAGTAAGATGCCATTCTGCATGGCCGCCGTGGTGTTTTTTGCAATGATCGTATCTGGCAATTCCAGATTAATCCGCGGAAGTTTTGCGGCCCGGCGATGGAGAGAAAGCGCACTGGTCTCGATTCCCGGCGAAATCACCCCGCCCAGATAGTCGCCCTTGTCGTTATAGACATCAAAGGTGGTCGCTGTTCCCAGATCGATCACCACACCCGGTCCGCCAAACCGATGCATGGCCGCAATCACATTGGCCAGCCGGTCGGCACCAACCGCACGCGGATCGTCGTAGATGATTTTTATTCCCAGATCGAGATGATGCCCGACCGTAAAGGATTCACGTCCGATATAAGTGGTGGCCACCGCCTGGTAAATGGTGGTGACATCGGGAACGACACTGCAGATGCCCACATGCCGGATATCGGCTGTCTGATAGCCGCGGTTACGGAGCAGTTCGAGAACCAGAATGCCCAGTTCATCCACGGTCTGAAGGTTTCCTGTGGTGATTCTCCAGGAATGAAGCACCACCCCATCTTTCATGATGCCAATCACCGTATTGGTGTTTCCGATGTCGATTGCCAGCAGATAATTCATGGTTGTACCCGGATATGAAAAATTTCGTTGCCCTGATAGGCCAGTGTGTGTCCTTCAGACTGAATCACCAGCCGTCCCTCATCATCAACCGAGTCGGCAAAACCGACTTTCTCTTCGCCGTGATGGGTGAACCGGATGGTCTGACCCGTTGTCACGCAGGCCGACCGGTAAGCCATGAGCAAATCACTTACCGGTTCCTGCTGCAGTACCCGCTCCAGATTCATGAGCAGATCGGCCAGCAGTCGCTCACGGTCTTCAGGATGCCCGGTCAGTAGGGCCAGACTAACGGGTTCCACTCCGCCCGGAACCGAAAACCGTACCTGATTCACATTCAGACCGATTCCGATGATAAAGGCCATGGTTGATCCGGTGGTTCTTGCTTCAACCAGAATGCCTGCCAGTTTCCGGCCATCGTGAACCAAATCATTCGGCCATTTGATTCCGGCACCAGCCACCCGGTCACCAATCGTTCTTACGATGGCCAGAGAGGTCAGCAGGGGAATCAGCCCTGACTTTTTATCGGTCACCGGGCGGATATCGAGAACACTGAACAGCAGGTTTTTCCCCGGTTCATCCACCCAGACACGGTCGAGACGGCCACGTCCGGCCGATTGAGTATCAGCAAGGACCACGGTTCCCGGTGCTGCACCAGCCAGTTCCTTCAGAACGGTATTCGTCGATCCGGTGGCAGGCCGGTAAACCAGGGTCTGACCAAGACCGGATGCATTCAGCCGTCCAAACCGGCCGGGATTAAATGCCATGGTCAGTCAGGGATCAGCCAGGAAACACCATATGCCGGCAGATCGGTCAGCGGCCGTGATTCACCAACCGTCCAGGCTGTCCCGTTCCAGGTCACCGGTTTTCCGGAATACGGCTTTTTAAAGGTTAAACCCGCGGGCGACAGGTTGAAATATCCTGTCAGCTTCTGGTTTCCATCCGACCGGTGAACAATCAGCAATCCCGGTTCGGGTGTTGAAAAGGTAAGCGTGGGTGATTCCTTGTAATCCCTGGCGGCCAGAACCGGAAAGGTTTTCCTGAGGGCAATGAGGGACCGGTAGGTCTGGTAGAAATCAGAGGTTGGTGCAGGGAAAACCATTTTCTGTCTCACATTGGTATCGGGCGGATTTTTCCCTGTCAGTCCGGCTTCATCACCATAATACACCATGGGCGTTCCCGGAAGGGCGAAAAGCAGATTCTGAGCCAGATTCCACTCTGCCCGGTTTTCTCTGAAAAGCGACAACGACCGGAAATTGTCGTGATTGGAAGTAAATGTGACCCATTGTGCACCCGATGGCAATACTTCCTGGCGCATGGGTTGCCAGAACCGCATGAGCAGGTCGGGCTTCTGTTCATGAATGGCATCGCGTAGGGTGTAGTACAACGGGTAATCAAACGTCATGTCGAATTCCTGATCGTAAAACGGCAGAAGCGCCAGTTGATCGGCCACCCAGATTTCACCCAGAATCGTCACATCGGGCCGTATCTTTTTCACATGTGCCCGGAACCGTTTCCAGTAACTGTGCGGCACTTCAATCGCGGCGTCGCACCGGAATCCATCCACCCCATCCGAAAAATCACCATCCTGATCAGGATCCATCCAGAATTCAGCCATTTTCAGGAAGTAATCCTGTACCTCCGGATTCTGGAAATTCAGCTTGGGCATGCCATCATCCATCCCGAAGTATTTCCAGCTGAGCGGCTGATCGCCCGTCATCTGAAACCAGGTCCAATAGCGGCTTTCCTTCCCCTTTTTCCGGATGTCGAGAAACCACGGATGGGTGGTGTCGGTGTGGTTAATGACGAAATCCATCCAGAGATCGATGCCGCGTTCATCGGCTGCCATGGCCAGTTGCCTGAAATCTTCCATGGTGCCGTATTCCCGATCGATGGCCAGATAATCATTGATGGCGTAACCATGATCGCGTGGAGATTCATTAAACGGCATGAGCCACAGACCGGTCACGCCAAGCGAGTCGAGGTACGGCAGTTTCCCGGTGATTCCCTTCAGATCACCGGTTCCATCGTCATTGCTGTCGGCAAATTGCCTGATGTAAATCTCATATAACACCATGGCATCATTCTGCGGCGGCGTTTTCAGGTCGATGGGCTTACTCCAGACAAAGACGAGAAACGAGTGATACCAGTTCAGGTTGGGATGTCCGATCTGAATCTCCACCTGAATTTCTCCGTCCAGATCGGGATGAACCGGCACCCTGATTTCTCCATCGGCAAGCCGGGTTAACTCCCTGACCGGCCGGCCATTCAGTGTCACCACCACACTGGCGGCAGGTAAAATCGATTTTGGATCGTTAAACACCAGCCGGATAAATTCCGGACGGATGGCCGCCCCATCGGCAATGGGAGAGCTGAACATCAGACCAAATTCGTCGGGACGGATGGTCTGAATGACCGAATTCCGCCACTGATCCATGGTGATATACGGTGCATTCGGATCGGGAATCCACTTCGTGCCATTGAGAACCACTTTGTACTGTTCCCGCTTTCCGGGAGCCAGTTTGATGCTGGCTGACCACAAGTGATCAGTCCGTTTTTTCATGGGAGTTGCGGTGGCGGACCAACCATTGAACGAGCCGGCCAGTGCAACAGACTGAACCGATGCTGAACTGTCATAGTAAAAAAACCAATACTCACCGGTTTCCCGATCAATTCGCGGAAACAGAGAACCCGGTTCTTCCTCACGGCATCCGGCGAGCAACAGGACCGGAAGTAGCAGAAAAAGCAGTCTCATGCGGATGAATCCTCCTATCGCTGACGGTGTTGTAAAATGGAGCGGAGCGTGGTGGCAAATGGCTGATCGGTGCGGGCAGCCACCCAATCAATTCCCAGATTACGGAATTTGTTCCCGAGGTCGGTCTGCCAGGCTTGTGCCTGCTGTTTAAAATCACCGGCCAGCTGAACCCAATGGGTAGCCAGGCGTTCGCCGGTTTCTGAATCTTCCGCCCAGACATCACGGAGCGGTTCCAGTTCCAGATCACCCGGTGTGAGAACCTGAACCGCCATCAGATCATGCCCATGAGAGGCCAGTTGCCGCAGCGCCGGAATGAACTGGTCGGGATCTTCCATGAAATCCGAAATCAGAATGAACAATCCGCGGCGGCTTTGCTGACGGGCGGCCTGTTCCAACCCAATGGCCAGACGGGTTTTTCCCGAGGGCTCAACGGTTTCCAGCGTTTTAAACAAAACCGGTTCGATCCACGCAGCTCCGCGGGGAAACTGCACCGACCGGATTGTTTCATCGGTCACCATCAGACCGGCTGCATCCCGTTGTCTCAGAATCAGGTGAATGAGTGATCCGGCCAGCACCGCCGCATACTCCCACTTGGAACGCCCGTCGTGGGTCAGTGACATGCTGGCAGAGGCATCCAGAATGAGGGTGGCCTGCAGGTTGGTTTCTTCTTCGTACTGGCGTACAACCGCCTTTTCTTTCCGGGCCCAGACTTTCCAGTCAAAATGTCTCAGGTCATCCCCAGGCTGATAGGGACGGTGCTGAGCAAAATCCGCCGAAAATCCGTGAAAAGGAGAATCGTGAATTCCGGTAAGATAGCCTTCCACCACCCGGGCTGCTTTCAGCCTGAGCGGCAGATCGGCAATGAGATCGGCTAAACGGTCCATGATGTGTGAAGGGCTGGGCGGTATTGGAGCTGTCCGAAAAAGAAACCAGATTGTTGAATCAGGTCATTAACGGAAACTGCACCTTGATTAGGTGCTGAAATGATGGTTGTCATTCCGGCACAGGCCGGAATCCAGCAGTTTTCGTTCTTTTCCAGGGACCCCGTCACCGTTACTCTTTCACGCCTCCCAGCGTCAGTCCAGACACCAGATACCGGCTGAGCGCCATGAAGAGCACGACCACCGGCAGCGAAACAAACAGGGCTGCTGCAGCATACAATCCCCACTCGGTGGCAAAATTCGATTGAAAACTCTTCAGACCCAACGGAAGCGTAAACATCGTGGTATCCTGAATGAGCACGGCAGCCACCAGGTACTCACTCCAGGCCGACATGAAACTGAACAGGGCTGTGATCACCAGCGCCGGTGCAGCCAGCGGCAGAACGATCCGGTAAAAGGTCATCCACTGACTGCATCCATCGATGGCTGCGGCTTCTTCGAGCGATTTGGGAATGGTATCGTAATAACCCTTCATCTGCCAGACACAGAACGGAAGCGCGGTAGCCGAGTAGGCAATGATCAGCCCGATGTAGGTGTCATACAATCCCATTTTGATCAGCATAATGAACAAGGGAAGGAGCAGCATGGTCACCGGAAACATTTGGGTCACAATCATCCCGATCATAGCCGTTTCCTTCCCGCGGAATTTATACCGCGAAAATGCATAACCGGCCGTTGATGCCAGTGCCACCCCGGTCAGGGTGACCGTAAAAGATACCAGCATGGAATTCCACAACCACCGCATGAAAGGTTTATCGAACAGCAGCTGATAGTAGGCATCCAGTGTCCAGTTCTCGGGAATGATACTCAGGTCCTTGCTCCATAACAGGTCCCCGGGCCGCAGCGACACGGTGATCACATTCAGAATGGGGTAAATCGACCAGAGAACAAACAGGGTTAAAAACGCATAGGTGAAGATTTTTCCACCCAGCGAGGCTTCACGTGGGCTCTTTTTCATTCGTACACACTCTCCGTTCCGCGTGTCCGTTTAATGTAATTCCATCCGAAAATCAGCAGCAATCCGAAAATGACCATGCTGAACGCAGCCGCATAGCCAATCCGGAAATAGTTCAGACCAACCTTATACACCCAGCTCACCAGAATGTGGGTCGAATCCGATGGTTTTCCTCCATCGGACACCAGCCAGACGACGTTGAAATTGTTAAAGGTCCAGATGACACCCAGCGTAATAGCCGGGACCATCACCGGCCGTAGCAATGGCAGCGTGATATTCCAGAATTGAAACCACTTGCTGGCTCCGTCAATTTCGGCGGCTTCATATAAATCATTGGGAATCGACTGAAGCCCACCCAGCGCCACAATCATCATAAACGGAATGCCCAGCCAGATGTTGGTCATCAGCGCCGCAAAAAAGGCGCCCCACTCACTTCCCAGCCATTGAACCGGACCCATGCCGAGTGTTTCCAGAATCAGGTTGATCGCTCCGTATTCGTAATTGAACATGCCCCGCCAGGTAAGGGCCGTGATGTACTGCGGGACGGCCCAGGGAAGGATGATCAGAATGCGGAAGATGTTTTTTCCCACCAGGTACTGATTCATCAGAATGGCGAGGAAAATCCCAAAGGCCACGTGAACGGTTACGTTCAGCACCGTCCACAGGATGGTTTTGAAGAAAAAGTACCAGAAATACCGGTCGGTGAACACTTCCAGATAGTTGTCGATTCCGGTCAGTTTCCAGTCCCGGAAATTCATCAGGTTCATGTTCGAGAAGGACACCACCAGATTGTACAGGAACGGACCGACAATGACCAGAGCCATAACAAGCAATGCCGGGAAGATGTACAGATACGCCAGCCGTTTCGGATCGTTGGTGAGGGAAATGCCAGGTTTCATATTATTTCCTGAAATCCTTGATTAGGGTGGTCGTCCGTTCCTGCATCATTTCCGCTGCTTTTTCCGGCGTGTTGGGCGGATTCCCGAATATACTCTGATAGCCCGGCCGCATGCCATCCCAGACCGCCCGGATTTCTGTGATCAGCGGCATGGGGGTCCCCACCGAAATCTGGTCGATAGAGGCTTTCATAATGGGGTTGTTCTGTATCTCGGGAGAGAAAAAGGCTTCCTTCCTGGATGGAATGGTAAAATTCGCCAGCGACATTTCGAGTTGAACCTCAGGGCTGTTCAGATATTTCAACAGTTCCACTGCCTTCTCGGTCTGCTCGGGTGTCATGTTCGGATTAAGGCTGTAACCCCGGGTGGCCACAATCGGGGCCGGCCATTTTCCGCTGCTTTCAATGTAAGGGATCCGCGCAATGCCGATATCCATTCCCGATTTGATGTAATCTCCCCATGACCACGGTCCGTCAATGATCATCGCTGACCGGCCTTCTTTAAACATCGACTTGGCCAGATCGTAATTGCTTTCCAGCGGAATGATCCGGTACGTGTTCCGCATGGCATCAATCAGCCGGATGGATTCAATGGCAGCCTGTGAGTTCAGTTGCGGATTCCGGTTTTCATCAAAAATCCGTCCGCCGTAACCGGTAAAAAACGGAAAGAAGAAGTAGGGTTCGATGTAATTCCACACAATGCCATACTGCTCAGGACGGCCATCCCCATCCTGATCGATAGTCATTCGTTTCGAGAGTTCCAGCAATTCACTCAGAGAATCGGGAGGCGTGGCGATCAGTTTCTTGTTGTAAATCAGACAAAGGTGATTGCCCACCTGATCGGCAATCTGGTACAGATGCGTTTCACCCGATCGCGGATTTTTCAGCCATGTCAGTGTATTGACGGTGGTATCGATGAACAATGACAGGAAGGACGAATCAAACAAGTCTTCCATGGGCCGAAGCACGTCCAGTTCCAGCATGGGGGGAATCTGGTCGGATGGACCGTGGATCATGGTCGGACCACTGCCACCGAGAGCGGCGATCAGATAATTGGTTCTGAGTTCCTCGGTTTCATAATAGAGTTGCTTAAATTCCCAGTCAGGATATTTCTGACCAAACAAGGCCAGATGTTTATCCAGAATATCCCGTTCCATGGGCTGCATCTGATTCCAGATGATGATTCGGTTCGGACTGTGGCGCACACAGCCGGCCATGCTTACTACCAGAACAAGTGCCAGTAAAACCCGGGTCATTGTGTATCCCATGTAAAAAAAGGTAAAATATCAAAAAGAACCGCATCGGTCAACTCAATCCGGCAGGAAACCACAGGTATCGGGACTAAATAAAAAAGGCCCGGTTCCCTTCCGGAAACCAGGCCCTCTTTTGAAAAAAAAACCTTTGTGTTATTTCGTCAATCGCAACAGGCGGAACCCGGATGATTTTCAGGTTCTGAGTTTTCTATTATCAGAGGCGAAGCCCTGACATCTTTTACCAACTGTCTGATGAGATGTCACCGCTACGTGGCTCAATGCTTCCTGTATGCACTTCCGTGCTACGAAGATGTCACCACTACGTGGCTCAAATTCCTTCATTGACCTGATCTTCTCTGGTTTTCATGAACGTTTCCTTGAAAATATGGGAGGTTCTGCCATTGGAATTTGCCTTTTAAGGGGCGTAGCCCTGACATCTCCGTAGTGAAACATTGAAATCATTGTTATTCGGCAATATCGTGGTTTGTATTTAAGGGGCGTAGCCCTGACATCTTTAACCAGTTGACTGATATGATTTCTCCACTATGTGGTTGAAATTCATTCATATCAAGCCAATAGAACCATTGAAAAATAAAACCCCATGGAGTAAAAGTAGTGCAAAAAAAAAGCCGGATCCCCTTGCAGGAATCCGGCTTTAAGAGGGTTAAACCCCGGTTGGCTTATTTCGCGAATACCATCTTGATGGTCTTGTTGAAATTGCCGGCAGTCATCTTAACCAGGTAAGAACCGGTTGCCAGGTTGTTAGCCTGGAAGTTAACCGAGTGCAGACCTGCAGATTTAGCGTCATAATTGAAGGTTGAAACCACCTGCCCCAGCACATTGTAAACTGTAAAGTTCACAATTCCCGCCTTGGCAACGGTGAAAGGAATCATCGTGCTCGGATTGAATGGATTCGGATAGTTTGGCAGCAACCGGACTTCATGAGGAGCACCAGGATTTTGGTCTGCGACGGCATTGTAACGCGAAGGTTCGATATCACCGAACCAATTGGTAACAGTGTTAACCTCTTTAGCTGCAAGGTTTGTGAGATGGTGGTTTCCATTACCAGCTTCGTTATCAGCACCCCCGATACTGAATTTGTACTCCTGACCGGAAAAGTCGGAAGCTTCGTAGGTTAAGGTGATGGTCCAGATACTATCACCAGCCACTTCGTCTCCCTTGGTGGTTCCATCATCACTCATCCGGCGGTTTTCTCCCAACGAATCCTGATTCCATGGTACCCACCCTCCTGTGGCAGGTCCGTTGATGTAGATCGGGTATTCTTTATAATTGGCTTTTGTGATGACCAATGAACCACCGGAAACATCATCGAGCGTTCCGTTCAGATTTTCCAGGAAATTTATGGCCATCGACATGTCAACTTTAATAACCAGCGAGGTGGCAACACCAACCGGGTTGGTATTCCTGAAATACGGCATCCGGTGGGATGAGACTGCATCTTCCAGTAGATCGGAAGCATTCAATGTACCCGATTTTTCATCGGGAGTTAGAATTTTACGATAAGCCGAACCTGTAATAGTACCGGTTTCATCGAAGTTGTCAAAGTAAAATTCTTCCTGATCCAGGTTGCCGTTCACTTTGTAGTACTTGTATGCAACATACTTGTTTTCAATACCAGCGAAATCTTCCATGGTACCCGTATAGACAGTTCCGAATAAGGGAGCCTTCAGAGTCAATTCTTGAATTTCCCCTGATGAACCAGCGTAACCTGCACGAACAACCACAGTATCGGTTGCAGGATCAAACCCATTGGTGTTAATGGCATTGAACAGGTCTACTTCGAAAAATATATCATAGACGGCAGAATCAGGAGGTTGGGAGAAGTTTAGAAGAACATCGTTTCCTGCAAATGAGGCAACTGAGATGAGAAGAAGCAGTGAAGATGGGATCAGTCGCCTCATAAAACCTCCGTAAGAAATGGAATTACGATACCGGGGAAACAATTTCTTAAAAAAAGGTAATCAATTATAGGGAAAGATACAAGCAGGTCCGGAATGGAAAAAAACTGGAATTGCATCGGTTTTATTCCCAGATTCCGACTTTCTTAGGGATGGCAGGTTGATGATTCATGATTGAGGTGATTCCAGTGCAAACACTCTTAACGGGACTGGATGGTTAAAATAAAAAAGCCCGGTTCCCTTCCGGAAATCAGGCCCTCCTTTGAAAAAACCCTTTGGGTTATTTCGTCAGCAGAATCCGGATGATATCGGTATGGTTTCCCACCTGCAATTTCACCAGATAAGTTCCGCTTGCCAGATTCCGGGCGGTGAACGGAATCTGATGTGTTCCAGCAGAAGGTACTTCAGCATCAAAGGCCGCCACTTCCTGCCCCAGCACATTGTAAACCGTAAAGTTAACAACACCCGCCTTGGCAACGGTAAACGGAATCATCGTGCTCGGATTGAATGGATTTGGGTAGTTTTGCTGCAACCGGAATCCGGTAACTTCTTTATTTGTCTCATTTTCGACACCTACACAGAATCCGTTTCCGCTTTCACAAGTCAGAAACCACGATCCCTTATCGGGGATGAAATACCGGTTAGGGTCCGTCACCCCAAACTGAACACGGTGAACATTCAGAGGTTTTGCAAACAGATTCGCCACGTGGTTGAAAGTAAGTCCTGTTTCATTTGCAGCGTATCCGATACTCAGTTGAAACTCCTGAGATATCTGACTCGTTGCGTTTTTAGGAATTTCAATGGTGTAAATCAGATCACCGGCCACTGCATCCCCATAGGTAACTCCGTCATCAAACAGCTGAACGCTATCCGGGTACCAGGGTGTCATGGATAAAAGCCACCACCCCCATCTGGATGCCGGACCATGAATGAAAACAGGGAGGGTATCAATATTGGCGGCCGTCACCTTCAGGGGACCTCCCAGAATGTCATTAAGCTCGCCTCCCAGTGTTTTGGTGGTATAATGAGCCGATCGCATGTCAGCTTCTATCCGTAGGATGGTGGGCACTCCGACCGAATCGGTATTTCTAAAGAATGGAGTCCGATGAGTGGATATGGGATCATCCAGAAGATCGGAAGCAATCAGAATGCCAGAGGTATCTACAGGAGTGGAAATTTTCCGGTACTTCGGACCTGTGGTGGTACCGGTTTCATCAAGGAAATCGTAATAATACTCTTCCTGCTCCACCCCATCCCGTATTCTCAAATATTTGTAGGCTACGTATTTGTTGGGAACCCCCTCGAACGCTTCGAGTGTCCCGTTATAAACGGTACCAAAAAGGGGGGCATCCAGTTGTACTTCCTGAATTTTTGGTCCTGAGGCTGCATATCCGGCACGAACAACCACATTGTCTTTTGCAGGGTCAAACCCATTGGTATTGATGGCATTAAAAAGATCCACCTCGAAATTGATGTCATAAATAGCTGGCTCGCAAATGCAAATTACGCGTTGATTGTTCCACCATACCCAGGCAAGAGTGGTATCGTTACCAGAGAGGGTTACCTTCCGGTTAGAAATTTCTTCCCAGGTGGTTGAACCAGCAGAGTTGAAGGTGAATTTATATTCCAGATTTTTTCCGGCTTTGGATGGATCTACCAGAACGGTACGGCTGTAGAAATGCTTGTCAGCTTCATAAATTCCAGCGCCGCAACAGAGGTCATCATGACGGACTTCCGGATACAGACGTCCTTCTGGTAAAACCGACCAGCTGTCATCCAGCATGGAACCACGCACATACACTTCTGCGGTGTTTCTTGGAAAAGTCTGCAGGTCTTCGAAATTAACACGGAAGTGAACAGCGATGTTGTTGGTTTCTCCCTTGGCAATTTCAAGCGGATTCCAGTCAATTCCACGGGTGATGGTGTCACCTGTAACAGGATCCGGATAGTTTACTTTCAGTCCGGATGTGAAGATTTCAATGGTTTCATCACCTTCAATATCGAATGGAGCGATCTCAACGCGATCCCAGCCAGTGCCACTGTTGGTTGAAGTTACCACCTTAGCCGCTCCACCTGAATTATTTTGATCGGTTGTCAGGGTTCCCATCCAGTAGTCACCGCCAATGTTGGTCAGCTTTACACCCTCGTCATAGGACCAGTCACCGAAAATGCCACTGCCACGGATGGAAACAGTGTTTTTGTAAAAATCAGAGACGGTATCCTGTACAAAAGCCGTGTTTACGATAAAGGTGATCACTGAGCTGTCACCCATCTGTCCAACCAGATTCGTTAAAGAAGGGGTTGTACGGGCGTTTAACGTATAAATGAATGGAGTTACCAGTAAGACAACCAGAAGCGAAACCACTGTTTTTTTCATACAACCTCCATCGGGTATCAGATGTAAGTCAGAGAATACATTATCCTTAAGAAAAGGTAAGGGTTTGGAACAAAAGATACAAGCAGGTCCGGAATGACAAGGAAAATTATAATCGGAATGGGGTTGTTCTCAGATCCCCGCTTCCGTCGGGATGGCAGGTTGAGGATTCTTGACGGGTGTGATTCCAGTGCAAACACTCTTAACGGGACTGGCTGGTTAAAATAAAAAGGCCCGGTTCCCTTCCGGAAACCAGGCCCTCTTTTGAAAAAAACCTTGGGTTATTTCGTCAGCAGAATCCGGATGATATCGGTATGGTTTCCAACCTGTAACTTAACCAGATAAGTGCCGCTCGCCAGATTCCGGGCAGTGAACGGAATCTGATGTGTACCTGCAGAAGGCACTTCAGCATCAAAGGCAGCCACTTCCTGCCCCAGCACATTGTAAACCGTAAAGTTAACAACACCCGCCTTGGCAACGGTGAACGAAATCATCGTGCTCGGATTGAATGGGTTTGGGTAGTTTTGCAAAAGAAGGAAGTCATTTATTGATTTCGCCGGATCATCATCAACTCCAACACCTGGAGAGCAAGGACCGATATGATCACTAAAATCCCAGTATCCTGTTCCTGGATTCTCATACCTCGACGGATGAATTTCTCCGAATTGAACACTTACGTTATTCACATCCTTTGGAAATAGATTGGCCACATGGTTGTTTCCGAAACCGCCTTCATTATCAGCTCCCCCGATACTCAGTTTATATTCTTGCGAAATTGTTGATGATGCATCAAATTGAAGTGTAATGGTCCAGATGTTGTCACCGGCCACTTTGTCACCCCTGGTGATCCCATCATCACTCATTCTGCGCGAGTCTCCAAGGGAAACCGAATCCCAATCCGCCCAACCGCCCGTGGCCGGACCATTGATATAGACTGGGTAATCTGCAATGTTGGCCGCATTTATCACCAGACTTCCTCCGTGCAGGTCTTCCAGAGAACCCTCACCCACGGTCACAAAACATATGGCCGGCATCAGATCCGCCTCAACAATAAGGGAGGTATTTGCACCGACAGGATTGAAGTTCCTGAAGAATGGCATCCGGTGTGTGGATACTGCATCGTCCAGAAGATCGGAAGCAAGCAGGAATCCGGCTGTATCGGCCGGTGTCAGAATCTTCCGGAACTTCGGACCCGTGATGATACCGGTTTCATCGTAGTTATCGAAATAGAACTCTTCTTGGTCCAGGCTTCCGTTCACTTTATAGTATTGATAAGCAACATACCGGTTATTATATCCATCAAAATCTTCCATGGTACCCGTATAGACCGTTCCGAATAATGGAGCTGTCAGAGTCAATTCTTGAATTTCACCTGATGAACCAGCGTAACCTGCACGAACAACCACGGTATCGATTGCAGGATCAAATCCATTGGTGTTGATTGCATTGAACAGGTCCACTTCGAAATTGATGTCATAGGTAGCAGTAGAAGGAGGAAAAGGGTCTCCACCGCCTGGCCAATACACCCATGCGAGGGTGGTGTCTTTTCCAGAGAGGGTTACTTTCCGGTTAGAAATTGCTTCCCAGGTGGTTGAACCAGCAGAGTTGAAGGTGAATTTATACTCCAGATTTTTTCCGGCTTTAGAAGGATCAACCAGTACCGTACGACTATAAAAGAATTTTTCGGCTTCATACCCTCCCGTCAGATCATCATGACGCACCTCAGGATACAGACGGCCTTCTGGTAACACTGACCAGCTGTCATCCAGTATGGAGCCACGCACATAGACTTCTGCTGTTTCACGAGAAAAATAAACGTTTCCACTTAAATTCACCCGAAAATGAACGGCGATGTTGTTGGACTCTCCCTTGGCAATTTCGAGCGGATTCCAATTCATATCACGGGTTTGTTCAAGACCCGTTACGGGATCGGTATAGGTGGTTTTAAGACCGGAGGTGAACAACCGGATGGTTTTGTTGCCGGTAATTGCAAAATCCGGAATCGTAACCGGATCCACCCCCGTTCCTGTCTCTGTTATAGTCACAATCTTAGCGGTCCCACCTGATTGGGTCTGATCGGTGACAATCGTTCCTTTCCAGTAATCCCCGCCGATATTGGTCAGCTTCAGAGCCATTTCTTCAGACCCATCACCGAATATTCCACCACCTCGGATGGAAACGGTTGAGCCGTAATCAGCATCAACGATATCCTGAACGAATGCAGTGTTCACGATGAAAGTCAGGGCTCCGCCTGGTTCACCGCTTTCATAAGCTTCTAACTCGATCTGAGGTCCGAGGTAGTAAATAGCAGCAGGGTTGGTTCCGGCTACAACAGGAGGATCTCCGGTGGTACCGAAATCTGTCCACATCAGGTGAGCCTGG